>CAYFFH010000001.1:0-43937 GCA_964342175.1 uncultured Enterobacteriaceae bacterium
TGTACCTGCCGTATCCACCATATCGTCGATAAGTACGCAGTTGCGCCCGTCGACATCGCCGATAATATTCATTACCTGCGCTTCGTTGGCTCTGGGCCGCCGCTTATCGATGATTGCTAGATCGGCGTTGTCTAGCCGTCGTGCCAAAGCGCGTGCGCGTACCACACCACCAACGTCAGGAGAAACAACGATTAACCTAGGATATTCGTGCCTCCATATGTCCCCCAATAAAACCGGCGAAGCGTATATATTATCCAAAGGCATATCAAAAAATCCCTGGATTTGTTCCGCATGTAAATCCAAGGTCACAACGCGATCCGTACCAACACTAGCGAGCATATTGGCGACCACCTTCGCTGTAATTGGCACTCTCGCAGAGCGTGGCCGTCGGTCCTGACGCGCATAGCCGAGATACGGTATTACAGCGGTAATATTTGCTGCCGACGCGCGCCGAAGCGCATCGATGAGCACAAGCAGTTCTATTAGATTATCATTGGTCGGGCAGCAAATTGACTGCAATACAAAAACATCGCGCGTGCGAACGTTTTCCTCGATTTCAACCATGACCTCGCCGTCACTAAAGCGTCCAACCGTCGCCTTGCCAAGATGGACCTGCAGGTGCGCTGCGACAGAACGTGATAACGCGAGGTTTGAGTTTCCTGCAAACAACATCATCGACGAGTCGCTATACATAAACCAATCTCTCCGTCGTTAATCAGGTAGCAAGATGGCTGGGGTGCCAGGATTCGAACCTGGGAATGCGGGGATCAAAACCCCGTGCCTTGCCGCTTGGCTACACCCCATATATCCAATCAATACACAAATCCATGACCACACCAAAGGAGCCTCAGTTGCGGTTTTGTATCTTTCGCAATTTTTCGATCAGCGGTGAGATGTTGCAACGTTCTGCAACAAACCACGCCCATGGCTCGGGCATTCTTTCGACCACCGAAAGTGCCTGCGAAATCGATTCGAACGCTGCGAAAATACAAGCGCCAGTGCCAGACATTCGCGCATCTGCATGTTGCCCGAGCCAATCTAAAACTTTACCCACTTCTGGGTATATCCGTCGAGTGACGTCTTCACAATCATTAACAAGTGTGACAGACGCGAGGTCGTGGATTTTGATGGCTGGGGTATCACGTGTCAATTCCGGGTGAGAGAATACTTCTGACGTAGAAACCAGTTCGCCAGCATAGACAACAAGTACCGGGCCTTCTGGCGCATTTAGCGGGATCAAACGTTCACCGACACCTTCAGCCCAGGCGGCGTGTCCGTGTACGAAGACCGGAATATCTGCCCCCAATTGCAATCCAATTTCTGCGAGCTCGTCTTGAGTGAGGCCTGTTTCCCACAATTCGTTTAAGGCAACCAATGTCGTTGCTGCATCAGAGCTACCACCACCGAGACCACCACCCGCTGGTAACAGTTTATCTACGAATATCGAGACTCCCACATTACCTTTTGCGAATGGCTGCAACAACCGTGCCGCACGCACTATAAGGTCTTTATCAACCGGGATATCTGCGAGATCATTTGCACGTGTTACTCGACCGTCGTGGGTAATATTAAAACCTAAGTAGTCACCGTAATCGAGGAACTGAAAGTGGGTCTGCAGCAAATGATAGCCATCACTACGCCGCCCGATTACGTGAAGAAAAAGGTTTATTTTTGCCGGCGCTGGCCAACGATTAGGAATCATTAGCTCGTAAATTTCCATGACGAAATTACGATCCTGACCTTCAGATCTCCAATATACATAAGAAGCTTGGAAGGTAACGCTAAATTATTTACTGACCCATGTCGCAACACATTGATCCGCCACCCATCTTGTTCCATCTCTAGCAGTTGTCCTACCTCGTCACGATTGACAAATTTAGGTGTTGAATTGGGTGCTACAAGGCCCCGGATCCAATATTCTGCTCCGTCCACGGGAATGCTCCAGCCGAAGTGTTCATCCATCAACGTTTCTGCGTCGCTAGCGTAAAAACGACCGCCGTCTGGGACGATCAGCTCGACTCCAGTGCCGTCGCCCGCTAATTGGTAGGTACCGCGACCGAGCGGACCGACGAGACGGAGTTGAAACCGCGTCCCAGTCTTCCGCCACTGCAGCCTAGCAGTCCAACCCTCAGAACCTCTTTCGATTGCAACCCGACCAACGGCACTCCAATTTTGGATAGCACCAATCGCGTCAAGATGCCGCTTCGGCTCGTACATTGGAGGAGTCGACCGAATCGGTCCCCCCACACAGCCGACCAGTATGGCGATTAACGACAAAACCAAGCCTTTCACGGCGCCAACCGTTTTATGACATCTAGGAGGCGTTGATCACCTGGTTTTTCTCTTAGTGCGCTACCCCAAATGTCGCGTGCAGCGTCTTTGTCTCCCATAACCCATAGCACTTCACCTAGGTGGGCTGCGACTTCAGGGTCCTCTTTTATTTTTAGTGCACGACTCAGGAATTCGATCGCTTCCCTAAAACGTCCGAGTCGGTATAGGACCCAACCCATAGAGTCGAGAATATAAAAATCGTCTGGGCTTAAAGTTATGGCCTGTTTAATAAATTTATAAGCTTCTTCGTAACGGTTGGTCCTATCGGCGAGCGTATATCCGAGCGCATTTAATGCTTGGGAGTTATCAGGTTCTCGTTCAATAATGGTCTTTAGATCCGCCTCGAGAATTTCCAAGCGACCCGCCTTCTCAGCCAACATAGCGCGCGCGTACAGCAATCCCATGTCATAGACGTCGACCAGTGCGCTGTCATATAAGGCCCACGCTTCTGCAAGACGATTGTGTTCTATTAATATCTCTCCTTCTGCGCGCAGCAGTTCAAATCTTTGCTTTTCATCTTCCGGGAAAACTGAATGCAGTTGTGCTTGCGCGTCGACGACGTTGTTTTGTGAAGATAAAATCAGCGCGATTCGGATTTGTGCTTGGAAATAGTTTGGCCCAAGTTTGATAGCACGATAAAATTCTAACGCAACCCCCGATTGTTCCCGGGAGTCGGCGATTTGAGCAAGATAGAAATTCGCATCATCTGATCGATCACTGAATTTGAGAAGTTGTTTAAAATTCTTGTGTGCGGCATCAATTCGGTTTAGTTGCAGATTAAGTAAGCCGAGAGCGTATAAAACGTCACTATTTTCAGGATTTTTGGCAGCAACCATAGCGAACTGTACATGAGCCTCTTCGTAGCGACTCGTGTCTGCCAGAAGCCGTGCATAGATTACCCTTAACGCAGTATCATTCGGGTCCTTTGCTATAGAACGCTCTAACCACTCAAACGCGGCGAGTGACTTATCATGTTTTTGCAGTAGTGCAACATATGCTACCGCGATGTTTGCATCGCCAACGCCGCTATCAGTAACTCGATCCATTGCATCGCCAGCCTTGCCGAGTTCATCGGCTCGTATGGCTAGTAATGCATACGCGACTAAAGCGTCCCCGTCGCCTGGGCGGCGCAACAAGAGTTGCTCCATCACAGAAAGTGCCGTTAACTTATCTTCTTCACGACTTAACAGATTCGCGATCATGCGTAACTGACGATGCGCACGTTCAGACTTGGCGTTTAAGACGTGCTCTAGGTGAACGCTTGCCTCGTCCGCGTTACCACTTCGGATATACATGGCAGCCAAGATTTGTCTCGCCTCAAGATCATCGGGCGCTTGGTCCACCCAAATTGTCGCGGCCTGTAAGGCGGCCTCGTTTTTTCGAGCAAATACCGCGATACGCGTTGCGCGTTTCGCAATATCGAGGTCACGAAGTTGCTTCGCGGTCTCTAGGTAATGTGTGACCGCAAGGTCGGTTTGGCCTCGCTGCCCGGCGAACTCCGCAACGATCAGGTGATAAAGCGGGGAACCCTCACTGTCGAACTCCAACCGCTTAGCATCATTTAACGTGATCGGGCCGCCTTCGTGTCTAATCCCTTGATTTAAGGCTGACCCAGACATCGTTTTGGCCGGTGGGGTAGATCGCGATACCGTACTGCTTGCGCAACCGTTAAACACCAGCACGACCACTAACGCAGACCAAATTCCACGCCATTTGACCCCTCGACGACCCTGCCGTGTTGCTATTAAGCTATGGATCAAAAACTCTTTATATAAATAAATCAATATCTTAACTGTATTTTGTCTTCATAAAAGACAATGCAACTACATCGCCCTTACTGGTTTACAGTGTAAAATAGTATACGCCAGGTTATCCGCGTCGTATTACGCGGCTTTTGATCACATTCGCATCAGCGCTATTTTGTGCCAGAAGGTGGTGTGTTGGATATAACTGGGCCCGAGCCGTTGTGAGTAGCTAAACATAGCTTGCGTCTACCAAGGGGATTGCACGTCCCAGAGTGGCGCGGGGGGACCCGATTAAGGACCATGTTACTTAAGACATACTTTTGACCGCCAAAACAACCCGCACTTATTGAGCCCGACATGTCAATCACGATCATTGGAGTCAGTCATAAGACCGCGCCGGTCGATGTCCGCGAGCAATTAGCGGTCGACCCAGAGCAACTGCAAAGCGCACTCCATAACCTGGCTGAAGACACCGGGATTTCAGAGGTCATAATTTTGTCCACCTGCAATCGCACCGAACTCTACTACAACGTAACTTCGGAAGACCAAGGCGATCCACTCGCCTGGTTGGTCCACCAAAACGGCATAGATCCGGGGGTTTTAGAGCCTCATCTCTACAGGCTAAATCAAGAACATGCTGTACGTCATGCATTGCGCGTCGCCTGCGGTCTCGATTCGATGGTACTTGGTGAACCTCAGATATTGGGACAACTAAAACAAGCCTACCAGGCAGCGGTCAATCAGAGCACCGCCGGAAAAATACTAAATCGCTTATTTCAGCATTCTTTTTACGTAGCAAAACAGATCAGAACGCGAACAGCGATAGGGGAAAACCCCGTCTCGGTAGCGTATGCGGCAGTAAAATTAGGTATACAGATCCATGGGGACCTTAGCAATAAAACTGCGTTGCTAATTGGTGCAGGCGACACTATTACTCTCGTCGCCCATCACCTGCGCTCCAACAAATGTGCTGACATTATCATTGCGAATCGAACTCTTGAGGGTGCCCAAAAACTTGCGTCGCGGGTCATTGGGAAGGCTATTACGCTGAACGAATTACCTGAGACTCTAGCCTCTGCCGATATCCTCATATCGTCAACCGCGAGTCGACTGCCTGTGATCACTCAAAGAGCTGTAGACGCGGCATTAAAAGCCCGTCGTGGCGAGCCTATGTTTATTGTTGACCTCGCCGTCCCACGTGACGTCGAACCTGGGGTCACTGAACTCCGCGACGTGTACTTGTACACGGTGGACGATCTTAATCAAGTTGTCGGCGATAATACCCGCCTTCGAGAGGCTGCTGCCGCCGAAGCAGAAGAGGTAATTAATATTCAAGCACAGTTATACATGGATTGGTTACAGACTCAAGACAGTACCCAGACTATAGCCTCCATTCGAGCGAACGCTGATGGTCTAAAAAATCAACAACTTAAAAAAGCACACCGTCGTCTCGCTGCTGGCGATGATCCCCTGGTTGTCATGTCCGCGTTGGCAAACGGCTTGGTTAATCAGTTACTACACAGACCAACCATAAGAATTCGGGAGGCCGCCGTGGACGGAGAAGATGAAGTAGTGCGTATAGCACGCGACCTTCTTGACCCTTCAGAATAAACGATCATTATAAAATGAAAGATAGGCTAATAAATAAACTCCAGGGTATAGCCAATCGGCGTGAGGAACTAGATGGACTTCTCGCGAGCCCAGATGTGATCAATAACCAAAACCGATACCGAGCCTTATCACGAGAGCGGGCAGAGATTGATCCGATAGTCGAATCCTTCGCTAAATACCAACACCTTTTGGAGGATCTTGCCCATGCGGAAGAATTACATGCTGAAAACGATTCTGAAATGCAAGCGCTCGCAGCCGAAGAAATTAGAGATTCGAAAGAAAGTATTGCCGCCTGCGAGTTCCAACTCGAGCGCTTGCTGATTCCAAAAGATCCGGCAGATGACGCAAATATCTATCTAGAAATTCGTGCAGGCACTGGTGGAGACGAAGCTGGATTGTTTTCTGCTGATCTTTTACGGATGTATTTGAAATATGCTGAGGCGCGTTCGTGGAACGTAGAGATCATAAGTGAAAGCCGCAGCGAAGCTGGAGGGTATAAGGAAATTATCGCCAAAATAATAGGTCGTGGAGCATATTCAAGACTGAAGTTCGAATCTGGCGCGCATCGCGTCCAACGCGTGCCCGAAACAGAATCGCAAGGTCGTGTTCACACCTCTGCTTGCACAGTAGCAGTGATGCCAGAAGTCGATGAGATTGCAGACGTTGAGATAAACCCAAGCGATCTGCGCGTCGATACGTTCCGCGCTTCGGGCGCCGGCGGCCAACACGTTAACAAAACCGACTCTGCTATCAGGCTAACCCATTTGCCTAGCGGAGTTGTTGTTGAATGTCAGGATGAACGCTCACAACATAAAAATAGAACCCGAGCCATGAGCTTGTTAAAGGCTAAATTACTGCAATCCGAACGCGACAAAATAGCCTCCACACAAGCGCAAAATCGGCGCCAACTTGTCGGCAGCGGAGATCGATCTGAACGGATTCGTACTTATAATTACCCACAAGGTAGAGTAACTGACCACCGCATTAATCTCACTTTGTATAAACTACCGGAAATAGCAGAAGGCGACCTAGATCGCATTATCGATCCGTTATTGCAGGAGCACCAGGCGGATCTCATGACTGATCTGGCGACGAATTAAACCTTTTCTATCGGAACATGAAATGTCTTTGACGGTTCTCGATCTAGTTAAGGTCGGTAAAAATTTGCTACGCCGGAGCACAAATTCGTGGCTAGATTCCGAGCTATTAGTCAGCCACGTATGCGATTGTGACCGAGTCGCCATCTATCGCGATCCTGATGCACCAGTTACACCTATACAGTACCGACATTTTATAAAGCTAGCCAACGCGCGTGCTCGCGGTCAACCCGTGGCACAGCTACTTGGCTACACCGACTTTTGGTCCTTATCGTTTGTTGTCGACGCCAATGTTCTCGTACCGCGGTCGGAAACAGAAACCTTGATTGAAACAGCACTTGAACTGATCCCAAGCACGGGACAATATGTCATCGCCGATCTCGGCACGGGTAGCGGTGCAATAGCTGTTGCATTGGCACTGGAAAGGGCGCAGGCGATGATTATTGCCACCGACGTGAGCCCCCTTGCCTTGGACGTTGCCGAAAGGAATCGTTGCTTCCACAAGGCCTCCCAAGTTTTTCTGCTGCGAGCAGATTGGATGACTGCTTTGGGCACTAATAAATTCGACTTTATTGTCTCTAACCCGCCATACGTGGAGTCCAACCATTCGTTATTGCAGGACTCAGATATCCGATTCGAGCCGCGGCGGGCTCTAGAATCCGGAGAAGATGGCTTGGACGATTTACGTGCGATCATCAAGCAAGCGCCCGGTCGCTTAAAACAAGGCGGCTTTTTACTGGTGGAGCATGGTTATAATCAAGGTTTGAGCGCGAGGCAATTGTTCGCTGAACAAGGTTTTAAGGAAATCACTACACGACGTGATCTAGGCAAAATGGAACGAGTAACTTTTGGCCAGAATATATGTCAATGATCAGAAATATTGAGATCAGAATCGAAGGTGACCACGATGCGCAGATGTTTGTAAAAACTGATTTGCTCAACCTGCCCGGTTGCAACACAGTGTCTTTATCAAACGGCAGCGTGGAAGTGAACTATGAGTTGCCGCATATTGACGCCGCATCAATAGTTGATCTCATCGAGTCTGGTGGCCTCACTATCGTGTCAAACTTGCGGCAGCGAATTAGACTTTGGTTGCGCTACTACAAAGAAGCAATATTCTGCGATAACTTAAATGATGAAGGCGGCTGGGACACTTGGGTACGAAACATTTACATCAGTCGTTACCGACGACAACAAGGGCGCCGAGATAGTCGACCGCATCAATCGGCAAAAGGGCACTCGACTACTAAAACATAACTAATGCTGTAAGTAAGGACAATGATATGGAAGATGAAAAACTCCTACGTTACAGCCGCCAGATACTACTGCCCCAAGTCGACATCGACGGTCAACAAAAACTACTGGATGCGAGCGCCATTATATTTGGCCTAGGCGGTCTTGGTTCGCCAGTCGCGATGTATCTCGCTGCTGCTGGTATAGGGCGTTTGGTGTTAGTTGATTTTGACTTAGTCGAATTATCCAATCTCCAACGTCAGATTATTCACCAGACAGAAGACATCGGACGTCCCAAGGTCGAATCAGCGAGAAACAAACTTGCAGGCCTAAACCCAGAAATTGAAATTAAAATAATCCATCGGAGGTTGAGTAACAAAGAACTCGATGATGCGATCGCATCCGTCGACATCATCATTGACTGCACCGATAACTTCGAGGCGCGCTTTGCAATCAATAGGGCCTGCTTTAAGCAAGCGAAACCGCTAATATCCGGCGCGGCGATCCGTTTTGAGGGGCAGGTCAGCGTTTATCATCCTGGCGTAAGTAATAGTCCGTGCTACCAATGCCTGTACCGTGGCGACAGCGGAGCGGATCAAACATGCTCAGAGACCGGTGTGATCGCACCGTTGCTCGGCATCATCGGGGGCGTGCAAGCACTTGAGGCTATGAAGGTAATAATGCAAGTCGGCACGGATTTAACGGGGAGGCTATTGCTTCTCGATGCCATGTCAATGGAGTGGCAAGTTATGCGATTTAATCCCGATCCAAATTGCCCGGTGTGCGGCAGTGAACTTTGTTGACTAACATAACCCACCCCGGCGCTTTCTAATGGCTGATCTGGGGTACGCATTCTCCTCGCAGTGATATTGAATTCGAACCGATAATTCTTGTTGTCGACAGCCTGCTCACAACCGCACAAAGGTGAGGTTCCTCAGCTCAAGGGCTTACTAATTCCTCGTCGAGATCCAGATGCAGTAATACATCGAGATATTCGCGTGCTGCCCCGTGACACTGACCGCAGTTGGATGACAGGCCGAGATGGTCGCGCAGACATAGCATGGAACACGCGCCATTTCTCACCGCGCGCTCGATGTCTTTTTCAGTAACGTTATTGCAGATACAAACGTACATATGGGCTGCATTTATTATTGAAAAAGAATCGTAGTGCAAATGAGAAGCTTTTACAAGTAAACTCCTAAGACTCTTACTGATCAACTTTTACATGTATCTATTGAACGCGAAAGATCGGAAGGAAAAAAAGGTGTTCGGATAGCTAAATATTTGATTGCAAATAGTTTTCGATACCTACTTTTTTTATCAGGGCAATCTGCGTTTCGAGCCAGTCCACATGCTCTTCTTCGCCTTCGAGTATGTCCTCGAAAAGCTCACGGGTAACGTAATCGGTACTCTCCTCACAATATGCGATGGCTGCCCGCAAGATAGGAATAGACTCAAGTTCGAATGCGAGGTCGGCAGCCAAGATCTCCTCAGTATTCTCGCCGATACGTAATCGACCAAGGTCCTGCAGGTTCGGTAAACCCTCTAAGAAAAGTATTCGCTCTATCAAACGATCAGCGTGTTTCATTTCGTCGATCGATTCCTCGTATTCGGCATTATCGAGTTTAGTTAATCCCCAATTTTTAAACATACGAGCATGCAAAAAATATTGATTGACCGCTGTTAACTCGTTCTTGAGAATTTTATTGAGATAATCAACAATTTTTGGATCACCCTGCATAGTTATTCCTTTAAATTTTTTTAACTCATTGCTGTGTGGCACACGGCCGTACTAGTTCATCAATATGATGCCACATTACGGAACAACACGTGGTACAGTTTATAAAAACTATTCGCGTTTACATTACGTTTTTTATTAAAATTAACACGGTCAAGATGCTTATAGTAGCTTGCGCGTGCCGAGTTGCTAAATCCTTAGTTCACATTAAACAATAAGGAATATCTGTGGTTAAAATTTTTGCTGTTTAGGAGTAAATACGGCGAATTTTAATAAACCAAACTATCGCGTTTGCTTTCGTGGACTAACGCGGTGTTAGGCTCCGCACCCGAATATACTTGGAACCAAGGACAAATACGCTATGCCTACCTGCGACATCGACGCCGCAATTAGCGTCATGCCAAAATTTTCAGCCATAAAACCGTTAACTATTGTTGACGAGCTTCGAGAATTACTTGAGCAGAATCGAAAAGAGATTGATTCTCTAGTAGCGCTTGAAGGAGAACTAACCTGGGATAACTTTGTTACACAGTTTGAGGAAATCGGAGACCGGGTGAGTCGCTTCTGGTCTCCTATCAGACATTTGCACGGAGTAGCAGACAGTGAGGAATTACGAACCGCCTACACGGAAGCCATTGCAATGTTAACCGAGTACAACACAGAACTAGCGCAAAGCGATCCTTTATTCGCGGCTTTTAAACAACTCCGCTATAACGCTGATTTTGAATCACTCCAGCCAGTCCAGAAAAGAGTAATCGACAACACTTTGCGTGATTTTCGACTCGGTGGGATCGATTTGGACCAATCTAAACGCAAACATTTTCAAGACTTCAACACCGAGCTATCACAACTCACTACAAAATTCTCCGAAAACGTCCTCGATGCGACGCAAGCTTGGGCTAAAAATATTAAAAATGATAGCCAGTTAGTGGGTCTACCTGAACGTTCTCTTGATCTGGCCAAAGAGAACGCGAAACAACGTAATCAATCAGGATATACGTTGACCCTAGATTACCCGTGCTATGACTCAGTAATGACATACTGTGACAACCGCAATTTACGGCGCGAAATGTATGAAGCGTACGTTACACGAGCCTCAGACCGGGGCCCACAAGCGAACCTTTTTGACAACTCCCAAAATATTGATCGAATTTTAGTGCTTCGACACAAATTAGCGCGGCTCCTTAGTTTTTCTAGTTATGCTGAGTACTCGCTGGCGACCAAAATGGCACCTTCGGTCGCCTCTGTAATCGAGTTTTTAGAGGACCTTGCGCGACGCTCCGCCGGAGCTGCGAAACGTGACTATGGCCAATTAACCGCATTCGCTATCGATAACCTAGCTATCGACTCTGTTGAACCGTGGGACATCCCTTATTGCACAGAGAAACTGCGTCAACACGCTTTCTCTTTCTCAGCCGAGGAATTACGACCGTACTTCCCAACAACGCGAGTCATCGAAGGCTTGTTTAAAACGGTAAGGCGCCTGTTTGGCATTGTAGTAGAGCAACTCTACGAGATTGATCGTTGGCATCCAGATGTTTTGGTCTATTCGGTCCGTGATGAAGCCGGAATTTTACGCGGGGTTTTTTATCTCGATTTGTACTCACGTGAACAAAAACGCGGTGGCGCTTGGATGGACGAATGCATCGTGCGACGTAAGCACAACGACATCGTGCAGCATCCAGTTGCGTACCTAACCTGTAACTTCACACCTCCGGTTAACCAGAATGATTCTCTACTTACGCATGATGAAGTCTTAACTTTATTTCACGAATTTGGGCACGGCTTACACCACATTTTGACTCTAGTTGATTATTCGTCTGTCTCAGGTATAAACGGCGTGCCCTGGGATGGAGTCGAACTCCCAAGTCAGTTCCTAGAAAACTGGGTTTGGGAACGTTCGGCGCTGGATGAGGTCAGTGGCCATTTTAAAACGGGCAAACCCATTCCTGATGAGCTTTTTGAGAGGATGTGCGCGGCAAAGAATTTTCAAGCGGGCCTACATATATCCCGTCAGTTAGAATTTGCTATTTTCGACTTTCGCATACATGCCGGAGGGTCGGATTCACAGTCAGTCCAAGCGATTCTAGATCAGGTTCGAGAACAGGTCTCGGTCATCGAGCCTACTTTGTACAATCGTTTCCAGCACAGCTTTTCACATATTTTTGCTGGCGGATATGCCGCTGGTTACTATAGCTATAAGTGGGCGGAAGTTTTGGCGGCCGATGCTTTTTCGCGTTTCGTGACTGAAGGCGTGTTCAACCCCAATACTGGTAAATCGTTTCGAGAGTGCTTTCTAGAACTAGGAGGCAGTGAGGACCTTATGATTCTGTTTGAGCGCTTTCGCGGTCGCGGGCCACAAATCGACCCGTTACTCTACCAGGCTGGACTCTCTGCCCGATAACGTTTAAAACTTCCTAACATGAAGATCAGCATATGGATTCTTATAGCCTTGGCGCTTCTTCCAATTCCGCCAGCAAGAGCAGCCGATAGTGCTTATGTAATCGATAAACTACTAGTTGGGGTACATAAAGACCAAGACCTCAGTAGCTCCATCATAAAAGTCTTGCCAACCGGAACCAAACTGGAGGTCATCAAAAGGGAAGGTGAACTGGCCCTTATAAAAGACCCAGAAGGAACTCGCGGGTGGGTAGATGCAGCCTACTTAATGGAAGAAGTGCCGGCTAGTATTAGAGTCAAAAATTTGGTTAATGAAAACGTCGCCCTGAACGCAAAGCTCAACGCCACCGTCGGGTCGGCTAAAGACCTAAACCTACCCGCCGGCGACGAGCGTGACGAACTCACCAAGGAAAATACTGAGTTAAAACGAAAATTATCGTCGGAAAAATTAAAATCTGAGAAACTGCAAACGCAGATTGGCGCTCTAGAAAGCGATATTGCTAAGCGTACGGCGGACCCCACCGACACCCGAATGGTAGACCTGGAAACGGAAAACAAAAATCTCGTACGTGACCTTGAAGCCGCACTTCAAGAAAAACAAAAATTACAATCGCGGCAGGAGCGAAAATCAACCACTGTAAATCCGGCGATAATTATCAAATCTTATTCCTGGCCTATACTAATCGTTATCGGCGTCGCATTGTTACTCGCGTTCAGCGCCGGTGCGTACTTCATCGACTATCTCGGACGACGACGACATGGTGGCTTTCGCATCTAAAGGTTCCTTCGACACCGATACCAAAGTATCGCGCTTACTGCACTCGCTCGCTGAAAATTTTTGGGACTGACAGGCGAGGCGATCTAACTTTTCGCGGATATTTCGAGGAAAAATCCTTCAATCCTTGAAATTGTCACCGGCGAGTCCTAGAATCGCGCCGTCTCATAAGCTAATTTGCGGCTAAAACTAATGAAAGCGGAAATTCACCCCACATACAAAGAGCTTACCGTTACTTGCAGTTGCGGCAATAGTTTCACAACGCGGTCGACGCTTGCTGACGACGCCCTTCACCTCGATGTATGCTCAGCCTGCCACCCGTTCTACACTGGTCAACAGAAGATAGTCGACACTGCCGGGCGAATCGACAAATTCCGCCAAAGATACGGCTAGCACTAACTGGGCAAACGCCTAGCAGCATATCGTCTCGGCGACCTGAAACGACCTACTCACTCCCAATCCTAGGATCCCCACAACACACGCTTCTATTCTTCACCTTGGTGGCGGCCAGCGTAGGTTGCGCCACCAACCCAGTTACAGGACAAAAAGAATTCGTTTTAATGTCCGAAAACCAGGAGCTGGCGGTCGGTCGTCGAGCCAACAAGGAAATTCTAAAACAGTATCAAATATACCCGGACCGACGATTACAGCTCTACGTCACCAAGGTTGGGCAACGGCTCGCAAGAAAAAGCCATCGTGTCAATCTGACCTACTATTTCAACATTGTCGATAGTATGGATATAAACGCCTTCGCCTTACCAGGCGGTTACATCTACATTACCCGCGGTCTGTTAGCCTACCTCAATTCAGAAGCACAACTCGCCGCCGTATTGGCGCATGAGATCGGTCACGTTACGGCCCGCCACAGCGTGCGCCAACAAACTTCCGCACAGACTACGAGCCTAGGGATCGGCATCTTATCTAAGCTGCTTCCGGGGCTTTCCAATGCCGGGTTTGATCAATCCGCTAACTTACTCGGCACTGCCTTACTGCGCGGATACGGACGCGAACATGAATTAGAGGCTGACCGACTAGGCGCCGATTACCTCGCACGCAGTGGTTACGATCCGCAAGCAATGTTTGAGGTAATTCGTATCCTCAAGGAACAAGAAATTTTCGACCAAAATCTCGCACGCCTCGAAAAGCGTCAACCGCGAAGATATCATGGCGTTTTTTCAACTCATCCGGACAACGATACACGCCTGCGAGAAATCGTCGACCATCAGCCGGAAAACAACCCAGTATCCAAAGCCGTGTTCCGTGATCGATTCCTCGACGAGATTGATGGCATGATATTCGGCCCGAACCCATCTGCAGGGATAATTAGAGGGACCACCTTCTACCATCGAGATTTTGGCTTCGCGATCCAGTTTCCGACCGGTTGGAATCTTTCAAACCAGCCTGACCGATTAATAGCGGCTAACCAAGACAATAATTTGAAAATACATCTAACGGGACGTGCAGTTCCTTCCCGAATGACACCCGAAGAATTACTCCTTGAATATGGCATCGCCAACCTAAGCGCCATAGAACCAATTGGAACTGCAGGAATCACAGGGATCCGCGGCTTAACGACTATTGGCACTGAGGACGGGCCGCGGATAATTCGCGTCAGCGGCATTATGCTCGGCGAGCATGGTTTCGTAATCACCGGATTCGCGCGTAATACCGGCCATCAGAGGCAGTTCGACGAGACGTTTAAAACGGTTGTGACGAGTTTTCACAGCTTATCAAGCACTGAAAGAAGCCACGCAAGCGGGCAACGTATTCGGGTCGTGAGGCTTAAAGGGTCGATTCCATGGGCAACGTTGGCAAGTTCCTCAGCCCTAGATAAACTCGCTGAAAGCCATCTAAAATTGCTGAATGCATCCGCAACCGGAGAGTCAGCACCGCACATTAACCGAATAAAACTCGTCGAATAAACGCTATTCGGTTGGGAAACCCTCGACGATTCACGGTCCTTTATTCGATGATCGCATAGGCCATTACGCCGTTCGCAGAAATAGCACCGGTTATTTTATCCAAAGAGTAATGAACGACTAAGTCCATGTTTATTGTTTCTCGCGTGACTCAAACCAACTTGCGATTACCCCAAGCGCACTGTCGACACCGAGCCGCGCTTTTGCAGAAAAAAGCTGCGCACTAGTCCCTGGAGTTAATTGATCGACATCTCTCCTGAGATCCCGCACTACCGAAGCAATTTCTTGCTGATTCAGCTTATCCGCCTTGTTCAACAACAACAGCGTTGGTAAGTCTTGTAATTCGCACCACCCGAGAATTTCTAACTCTTGTTCTTTTAGCCGGTGCCGCGAATCAACCACTAAAATTAGACCAATCAATGATCGACGCTTCTCAAGATATCTCGGGATCTCCGAAGACCAATGGTCTCGCTTGGTTTTAGAGACCTTGGCGAAACCAAACCCAGGTAGATCTACGATGCGGCGGTTGGTGGCAAATTCGTATACGACGAATCGTTGAGTTCTGCCCGGGGTACGACTTGTCCGCGCCAATTTTCGTCGATTACACAAGGTATTGATGACACTAGATTTTCCAGCATTAGAGCGTCCAGCAAAAGCGACTTCGGCACCCAAGTCTGTGGGCATTTGGCTAAGTAAATGCGCTTCTTTGACGAACTTCGCATTAGAGAAACTAAAAGCTAGCGACGATTCCAGGATTGACATGAAGTTCGCGTCTCGATCGATCAACTGATAGGTTAAATGCTATAACGTAAGATTAAACGAATGGCACGCTGCAGGGCAAAATTACGACCCGAAGTATAAATTAGAGAAACCAGAGGTCGAGGCGTTATATAATACGACAGAACACAGTCACTGGAAGACCTATGAAATTTACATGTGCCTTGGTGGCCACAATTGCTACCCTTTGTTTCGCTGTATTGGACACCGTCGCAAATGAGATCGCTAAAAACCAATGTGCTGCCTGCCACGGACCCGATGGAAATAGCATCAATCCGGAGTGGCCGAATTTAGCGGGACAACATCAAAAGTACACCATTCAACAACTTCAAGCGTACAAAAGTGGCGAACGCTCGAATCCGAGCATGTCGGCCATGGTAACCAACGTAACCACCGATGACATGGTTGCTATCGCGGACTATTACGCGGCTCAATCTCCCAGAATTGGCACAATTGTATCCGACAAAATCGCTGCGGGAGAAAAACTTTATCGAGGCGGACATATAGAGAAAGGTATTCCAGCCTGTATGGCCTGTCACGGACCAAACGGCGCAGGCAACCCAAATGCTAACTACCCCGCGTTACGAGGCCAACATGCAAAGTACACCAGTATTCAGCTAGAAGCATACCGTAGCGGTACACGCAAAACCGACACCGATCGCAAATTAATGATGCAGGTTATCGCGAGTAAATTATCCGATGACGATATCTCCAATATTGCGCAATACATTAACGCGTTGCATTAGCCGCAAATAATTAACTCTAGATAGACATACATACTGAATAAATTTTCGTACGAAACCGGAACGATTTTTCGGCTTTAAGGTCTACATTTGACCCACAAACCAAAAGGATTGATATCCATGGTCCGAATCGCCGTCGGCGTGCTATGCAGTATTTTATTCTCTAGTGCCTACGCCGAAACAGTTTATGAAGAAGGCAAGCACTACGAACGCATTATACCTGAAGTTGCAACGCATACTGATGGGAAAACTGAAGTAGTTGAAGTATTTTGGTACGGTTGCCATCACTGTTTCGACTTCGAACCACACTTGAATAAATGGATTCCGTCACTTCCCAACAATGTAACATTTCGTCGAATGCCGGCTATTTTTGCAGAAAACTGGAAACCACATTCTCGAGCTTTTTATACAGCAGAAGCGCTCGGCGTACTGGATAAAATTCATGCGCCCTTATTCGAAGCAATACATGAGCAGAAGAGAAAAATCGGAGATGTCGAAAGTCTTGGGCGGTTTTTCTTAGAACAAGGGATCTCAGAAGAAACGTTTCATGAAACTTATAACTCTTTCACAGTTGATACGAAAACTCGTCAAGCGGCAGTTTTATCTAGGAAATATGGCATCACCGGTGTCCCCTCCGTAATTGTCGATGGTCGCTACCGCACTAGCGCCCGTCTGACTGGAGGCTACGAAAAAATGCTAAAAGTTATCGACCACCTTGTTAGTCTACAAAGTAGCCAATAATTCCGATCCGGACACTCTGTGAAATGGTGATGTGAGTGCGATCGACCTAGTTGCATCGCAACCAAGCGTATGCGGGAAGGCAGAACATTTGCGTCAATTCTGTCAAATTTTCATGGGTCCTACATAATTAACCAAAATGTCCCCGGGTTCCGGAGCGACGTCCAAAGGATCGACTCTTAGGTCACCATTTCGTCGAACAACGACACTCGCGAAGATCTCATCGGAAACGAGTGTTTTATAGTTATTAAAAGTATAAGAGTCAGTAAAACGAGTTTTTTGGAAACGCCAGCCCTGAAAAAACCGATGTAATATCTCTTCATAGATCGCAGTACCAGCAAACGCCGATTGACCCCGTAAGCCCGAGATCAAACCCTTCCTTTCATGTTGCTCAGGTGCGGGCATGGGAATTTGGAAAACGCGGCTGCGGCCGAACTCATTACCGAAACGGGTGCAAACTAAAGCGTTATAGGCGTCGTTATCGGTTGCCGCGAGTAGATACCCCATTGAACTTAGGTCGAGTGTTTCGTCAGCAGACGCGGATATTACTTGGCCAAAATAAATCGGAAGACCAGCTAATCGCGCCGGTCGAAGTCGGTGCCATGAACTGTCCACCAGAGTCACCGGAATTTCTAGTTCGTAGAGATTGGAGGCTAAATCTATCGTCCAGGGAGAGGCGCCGACAATGATGATTCCATTTTGTTTCTGCGACGCAATGCCGAGATGCCGAGCAACTCGACCTATAGAAAACCCATGCAGGGTAACGGTCACAATGATCAATGCGAAAACTAGTGGTAGGAGGATTTCCGCATCCTCGTATCCGGCTTCAACCATGCGCACCGAGAAGGCGCCAGCGACTGCCGCGGCGACAATACCTCTTGGCGCGATCCAACCAACCAACAAGCGATCTTCTAGATCGAGTCCAGCACCAGCGGTAGCAGCAAATACCGTGATCGGCCGGACGACAAATATCAACACCGCGAACAAAGCCCAACTTCGCCAATCCATTTCAATCAGCAACGTCGGATCGAGGTCCGCCGTTAGCACTAAGAAAAGGCCAGAAACTAAAATGACGGTTATGTATTCCTTCAAGCGACGGAGCTCTTCAATACTCGGTAAGTTCATGTTCCCCAGTACTAAACCCAGGGCTGTTGCGGACATCAACCCTGCCTCTTCATGTAAAATATTTGCGCCAGCGTATACAAGTAAAACAGCCGCTAATGCAGTGGGGCCTTTCAAATATTCGGGGAAATACCCCAAGCGGTAGGCCTTACCCAACATATAGCCGGCCAGGCCACCGAACGTTCCAGCGGCAATTATTGTCTTAATCATTTCCGCAACGAGACTGACCCCAGTTGACCCAGTGTCGGCGAGGGTGAAATATTCGAATAAAACTACCGCTAGTAGAGCTCCGACCGGATCGTTAACGATCCCTTCCCACTTCAATATAGATGCTGTTTTCGGCCTCAATCGAGCATGTCGCAGTAACGGCATGATCACCGTTGGGCCCGTGACGATCGTTATCGCGCCGAATACGAGCGCGACCGGCCATGACAAACCACCAATGAAATGGGCGGCACCCGATCCTAATCCGAAGGCTAGAATCGGTCCTAAAGTGATCAGACGCCGGACACCGACGCCCGCATCTTTTAATTCGTGCAAATGTAGATTTAGGCCACCCTCGAATAGAATCACGGCCACCGCGAGCTTTACAAAAGGATTTAACAAGGATCCAAAATCCTCGCTAGGTTGCAACACACCACTAAGAGGGCCAAGTAAAATTCCGAAGATAGTTAGGACGACGATAGCGGGAATCCGATATCGCCAAGCCAGCCATTGCGCTACTACCCCAGCGGTAGCGATAAAAACGACCGAATGAACGATTTCAGACACCATTGTGTGTATGCATTATCAAAATGTTTTGGAGACCGTACGCGATCGCGTTGTAAGATCCACAAAAGACTTTTTCGAAAACCTTGCACTTTCCGATGGATAAACCGTCACTGACAATTTCTATAGTCGTATAACAATGAGTGACAGACCTTCGCAGATTGTAAGTATATGATTATATTTATTTAAACTAAGCCTTCGAGGCTTTTCCAATTTAAACCTCTAAGATCTTTGTCGACGATGTCATGTATTTTTTCGGTAGCTAAATATAAGATTGAAGGCGAATAAGTTAGTTAGGTGGTTAGTCTTCGATAGATGTCGGCAACTTTCAATGGCAGTTTCTTGACCTCATCTATAACCGCATAGTTTGCCACCCCGTACATGTGTGGCAGGTAATCTTGTGCCTCCTTATCAATCGTAATACAGAACGAGTGGATCCCATCGCGACGTAACTCGAGTAAAGCATGGCGAGTGTCTTCGATGCCATAGCGGCCCTTATAACCACCATAGTCCTCCGGCCGCCCGTCGGACAGGGTAATTAATATTTTCGTTCGGGCTCGGGTCATGTTCAATAGATGTCCGAGGTGCCGAATCGCCACGCCCATGCGAGTATAGCTTTTCGGTCTTATGCCGCTAATCCGCTCACGCACAAACCTCGTATACGCTTCATCAAAGCGCTTAACTCGATAAATTTCACAACGTTTATTCGTTCGTCCGGAAAAACCATAAATCGCATAACGATCACCAAGCGTCTCTAGCGCTTCGCACAAAAGTATTAGGGATTCGCGTTCCGCATCGTTGACCCAACCAAGAGTTGAACCACTCATATCGACCATAAACATTACCGCAATGTTACGATCGAGGTTCCGAAAACGTGTATATACATAGTCACTCATCTCGCGCCCACTAGCCAAATCGGCATGGGCTTCTACCAAGGCATCAATATCAATGTCATCACCCTGCGATTGCCTTCGTTGCAGCTTCGCTTCTCCGAGAACGGCCTCAAATGTTTTTTTGATTGATTTTAGTAAACCATGGTATTTCGCCAACGTATCTTCGACGAAACCCTCTTCGCCGGTCGGGACATCGAATTCGCTTAGCTGGCAGAATCCCTCTCGATAACGCTGCCGAGTGTAATCCCACTCTCTGTAGCTGATTGCGTCTTTTAATTCACTATTATTATCAACACCTGCTGACTGCCCACCACCGTCTGATTCTAGCTGGTCCGGATACATCCCCGCATTGACACCCTCCAGGTGATCATCAGGAATCTCGCCGAAATCCTGTAAAATGGAACTCAATAAGGCTTCTAACTCAGCGGTCATCTCGACTTGCTCACCGTCGTAGCTCAACTCGAAATTGATCTCACCGTCAGACCCTGGGTCACCCTCCTCGGTCAGGCTGAACTCCCCCATTTCCTTCGGATTATCGGTCGTTTCTGGATCTCCTCCATTCGGTTCTTGCAATGTACGTTGAAGTTCAGCCAACGCCTGCTTCATTGCTGCTTTTTCACGTTCGATGCGGGCAAACATCGCTTCACGGATTTGTTGGAGGCGAATTTCACCCTGGTAACACTTTAATTGCGGAAGCGAAACTGATCCAAAATCAGGAATCAGCGCAATGCTGTCCATCGCGGATGCGGCAGGGTCGGCTAGAAACGGAGCACGTTCGCGCCAAATATCCCACTCTTGTTTATGCATAGCTGAACGGTAGCCAAGCGCTTCGAATTGACGGTACATCCCGGGAAATTCCCGGGATACACACGCATCGAGACGGATACATTCTAGGCAGTTAAAAATTGCGCTAGTAGTTACCGTATCCGGCATGCGTAATAATCTTTCAACAACCTGATAGCGCCACGTTCCGTACCACGACTGCGCCCATAAATGAACCGCTGTGAGTTTGAAAATGGAAAAGTTCAGATCACGCTCGTTAAATTGATTTACTATTTCTGGAAGGAATATTTTTTCGGTGTCTGTATATGTATCTGCAGAAGTAGTGATGATCATTTCACGGCCGCCAAGACCCGTAACAAAATGCTGCAAAAATTGTGCGACAAGGTCAAAAGAACAACTATTATGTCGTGAGCGATAAGCTTCTACGTACTGAGGTAGTTTTTCTAATATGTCGATACTGGCCCCAAGCCCTCTGTTGTCGAACTCGTCCATAGCAGCCATTAGCCAAGTTTCCACGCCGTTACGGTCCAATTCGTCAAAAGCAGCAGCCGCGCGATTAACAAAATGGCCGGCAAGCTCCTCATTAGATCGTCTTATAATTTCTGCCCAGTGATAAATGAAATCCTGATTTTCGCGGTCGAGGGCGGCAAATTCAGAAATCAATTCAGCATCGCGACCCTGACGCTCCATCGCCGAACCGGTTACTTTTTCCAAGTCTTTTTGAACACGGATCTTATTTAGAAAACTCTGGCGGCTTTCAACTGACATCAGTAG
This sequence comes from uncultured Enterobacteriaceae bacterium, assembly GCA_964342175.1. Classification (GTDB taxonomy): domain Bacteria; phylum Pseudomonadota; class Gammaproteobacteria; genus UBA11873. The sequence continues at coordinate 21,448 of CAYFFH010000001.1, forward strand.
CGTTCCAAAATACTATCTAGACTCAGCTGTCTCACAATCATTCAAACCGGAAACCCCGATTGCGAAAACTTGTCGGAATCCTTTTCAAAAAAGATAAAATATACAAGCGAGCAACAAACGTTTTCGCTCCTTAAATTAGGTTGTTGGAGCACTATCGTGTTCAGACGTAAAATTCAAAATACGGAACGACTGAGTTCGTGTACCGCTTTCAACATATCAACGTCATCGGTAAGTGCTAGCGCAACAGCGGTATCAGTCGCGACCACCGGCTCTATACCGGAGACAATCAACTTCGCTGCGTTAACTAGTAGGCGAGTACTAGCCCCCTCATCCAATCCTCCGCCCTTCAGGTTCCTAGTCATTATTCCGAATTTCACTAGATGTTTTGCAACTGCAGGATCAATTCCCTTCGCCTCGTTCTCCACGATCAATTGCTCCTTATCCGCATCAAGGTAATCAAACTCTAGTGCCACAAAGCGCTGCCGAGTGCTCTGCTTCAGATCCTTCAAGACACTCTGATAACCTGGATTGTAAGAAATCGCTAAGCAAAACTCATTTGGAACCTGCAACAATTCTCCAAGCTTTTCAATTGGAAGTAGGCGACGGTCATCGCATAATGGATGGATTACCACTGAGGTATCTTTACGTGCTTCGACGACCTCATCCAGGTAGCAAATGCAACCGTTGCGTGCCGCTCGGGTCAGTGGTCCATCGACCCACACGGTTTCACCACCTTTCACCAAATAGCGTCCGACTAAATCGGAAGCAGTAAGATCATCGTGGCAGGCTACGGTGATCATTGGCCGCTGCAGAAACCAGCTCATGTATTCTATAAAACGGGTTTTACCGCAACCAGTCGGGCCCTTGAGTAATACCGGCAGCTGGTTTTTATAAGCGGCTGCGAAAACACGGATTTCGTCCCCTACCGGCTCATAATAAGGCTCCTCGGTAACCAAATTTTCTTCTGTTCGGATCGCTTGAATTGACATCGATTTTACGCCTGAATAACTCCCACTGGACAATCACACAACGCCGACCCGCGTCTGGCCGGGATGCATTGCTGCTGTGCATTGTGCCCGACTTTATATGTCTCCGCACCGCCGTAACCTCGAAATTCATCACAAATCGCCGATTTGTATACATGAAAACGACACCGTAGTAGTCTTAGGGGACCGACTTGGCATTCAGCGAGCCGCACCGTAGCGGTGTATGTAGGAGAATTTCGATGGAAGTAGGCGCCTTTTATCTACCGTCATTAGGTCGCAAAGAAGACATAGAGGCCGGAATGGCCGGCAAACGGACCGATCTATATCAAATTATGCTTGAGGAGATCACCGAACAGCTCCAATTCATGGATGATTTTGGTTACTACGGCTGCGGCACTACCGAGCACCATTTTCACGTCGAAGGTGAAGAGGTCTCGACCAACCCGGTCATGCTGAACGTGTACTTCGGAAGCAGGACCAAAAATATGAAATTCGGGCAACTTGGTAACGTCTTGCCATGCACAAACCCGATCAATCGTGCTGAAGACATCGCCATGATGTCGCAGATGCTCGAAGGTCGCGCATTTGCAGGATTCGCACGCGGCTACCAACCTCGATGGGTGAACGTTCTGGGTCAGCAAGTTGGGCTCGGCGATCCGGGTACGGGCGAGGAGTACGAAGAGCTAAAGCGCTCACTGTTCGAAGAGCACTTCGAGATCATCATGAAGGCCTGGACCAACGATACTTTCAGCTTCCAAGGAAAACATTGGAAAATACCGCCACGCCAGGACATCGATTGGCCGGCCGCGAAGGTATCCCACGAATTCGGCAAAGGCGTGCGGGCCGACGGCACTATCGAAGAAATTGGGATTGCGCCTGGGTTGTATAACAATAAGATGTTAGATCTATTCATGCCGTTCGCAACCTCCGAACGCTCGATCGCGTGGGGTATGGAGCGTGGCGTCGTTCCAGTGACAATCATGACTCATCCGGAGGTCATCAAAAGCCACTTCCGAGCGGGCCAAGAAGCTGCGGCGAAAGCTGGGCGTAACCTTAAATTTGGCCAAGGTATGGCGTTAACACGCGAGATAATCGTCGCTGATACTGACGCAGAAGCGGAACGCTTAGCGCGAGACGCCGGATCATTTATCTGGAACAAGTTTTTTACGCCGTTCGGGTTCAATGCCGCTACAGCTGGACCTGGTGAAGGGCCATGGGACCCGCCGGCAACATTCGAAAACCTAGTCGAAAGCGGTCTATGCATTCATGGATCGCCTAGCACGATTAACCGTAAGATCGAGGCGTTATTAACAGAACTACCGGTCGATTATTTGTGGATGTTCATCTATAACCATATGCCACATTCCGCGTTAATGCGAAGCATTGAATTACTGACCAACGAGGTGTGGCCGAACTTCACTGATAAAATAAAACCATCCGGCGGCAAAAAAGTCGCGTCAGCTGGTTAGCTGTGATGGAACGCGTGACGAAGCCCTGCTCAATGCGGGGCTTTTTTTTCAACTCTAAGAGCCTGGCGACATACAACCTAGTGTATCGAAATGACACCTAAAACTATATGCCCTAACAGCATACCTACTCAAACGTGACGATGGCGAAAATTAACCAAACGAAATCGCGATCGTTAAAGATACCCGCGCTGTCTTAGATTCCTTAAGCCCTGGCGAGCGCTTCAATGACTTCACGCAACGTACTCCTGGTCGAAGACCATCTCGACATCGCGGAGATGGTTTGGGAGTATCTGGAGTCTAAAGGCTATGTAGTCGATTACGCCTCGGATGGGGTCTCAGGTTTTCGCCTAGGTAATACCAACAACTACGATGTCATTATTCTCGACATCATGCTTCCTGGTCTCGACGGACTAGATGTTTGTCAACGTCTTCGAGAAGAGGCTCACAGTGACGTGCCGGTTTTAATGTTGACTGCACGCGACACCCTGGAAGAAAAACTTTCTGGTTTCGATCGCGGTGCAGATGACTATCTCGTAAAACCTTTCGCACTTGAGGAGTTGGAGGCGCGGCTCGCGGCGCTGATCCGTCGTAATACGGACTCAGTAGCTGAGGGCAACCTTTCAGTTGGGAGCCTCATTTTCAACGCTAAAACACTACAAGTTACCCGCGACGGATTTGAAATCACAGTAAGCCCGATCGGTTTGAAAATCTTACAATTATTAATGCGTAGATCGCCACGTGTAGTTCCCAGGAGAGATATTGAACGCGAGATTTGGGGCGATTTACCACCGGACAGCGACGCTCTTCGAAGCCACATGTACACATTACGTAAGGTTATCGATAAACCTTTCGGGGCCCCGCTAATTCGCACTGTGCACGGTGCTGGATTTCGGTTAACTGATGAAATCTGATTCCAGCCGACGCTTAAATAGGCGCCTTTGGCGAGCATTTGTTATTCAGATCGTTTTGATCAGCGCATCAGCTGGCGTCGGTGTTTATCTAGCTGAATTTGCTATTCGTGAAGTACTGATAGTCTCGGCGCTAAAACGAGAAGCAGACTATTTTTGGGCAAGAGAAAACATTGATCCATACACACCGGCACCAAATACGCATACATTGATTGGATATTTATTCGATGTCGATCTGTTTACGAGTTACCCCGAAGAATTTCAAGGGCTGGAAGCTGGGATTCACGACCTAATCACACCAGTCGGGAAATCAGTTGTTCACGTAAGCGATAATAATGGTCGACGGCTATTTCTTGTTTTTGACGCCGATAATATCCGACAACTCGCGGCCTATTTCGGTCTTGCTCCGCTCACCCTTCTGCTCATTGTTTTGTATTCGTCCGCATGGGTTGCTTACCGTATTGCAGGTCGCGCAGTATCGCCTTTGATTAAGCTCGCTCGGGAAGTCCGAGAGCTAGATTTAGAGGCATCGGATACCGTGACATTAGCGAATACAAACGAGTTGAAAGGTGCCGATGATGAGATATTGATCTTATCCCACGCTCTTGAGCAACTTGTCGAACGGGTCAACAAATTTGTTGAGCGCGAACGTATTTTTACACGTGAGACCAGTCATGAATTAAGAAGTCCACTTACAGTTATAAAAATTGCGAGCGAGATGCTGTTAACACGAGACGATATCAGTGAAACCAATCGATCGACGGCAATAAAGATCCAACGTGCAGCTAAAGATATGGAAGAACTAACGCAAGCATTCCTGCTTTTGGCAAGAGAAGCAGAATCCAGCGCGACAAGGGAGAAAGTTTGTGTCAACGACATAGTACGCACCGAAATGTCCCGATGCGAACTAGTTTACGGGGAGAAGAATCTACGGCTTGATTACATTGAAAAAGGTAGTCTCTGGGTTTCGGCGTCGCCAAAAATTTTGCCCATAGTGATCGGAAACCTGATCCGAAACGCTTGCGCTTATACCGAACAAGGCCACGTTCAGGTGCTAGTTTCAGACGCAAAGGTACGTATCGAAGATAGCGGAATAGGAATCCACGACGACCAGATAAAAGCAGTCTTTTCCCCTTATTACAGAGCGCCAAACGCACGCGAAAGCGGACACGGAATCGGTTTAAGCTTAGTAAAACGAATGACCGATCGCTTCGATTGGCCCATCAATATTACGAGTCGCCCGGGGCATGGTACGGTGGTTGAGGTACAATTTCCTGGGGCCGAGTTCACGAAGTCGCAGGGATCCTCGATTAAGGCCACTACCACCGCTGCATTTTGAGTAGATCGAACCAGCGCCGAATCGGGAAAACAGCTTTTATGTGCACGCGTGCCGCGAGTCCTGCGCACTACTAACACATAAGGAAACTGATGCGCAGGAGACCTGAGCTTGGTAGCCTATGGTTGTATTCGTTCATTTCGTATCATAGCGGGCACCTAAAGAAAAGTCCGCTGGAGTAAAGCATGGCCACAACCCTATCCGTCGAAGACCTGCTCGATGCTTACCGCACAATGAAGACGATCCGGGAATTTGAGGAACGCGTGCACGTTGAATTCGCTAAGGGTGGAATCCCAGGTTTCGTTCATCTCTATGCGGGAGAAGAAGCATCGGCGACGGGAGTATGCATGAACCTTGAAGAGGACGACTACATCGCAAGCAACCATAGAGGGCACGGGCATTGCATTGCTAAGGGAGTTGAAGTTACTGGGATGATGTCGGAGATTTATGGGAAAGGAAGTGGCACGTGTCACGGAAAGGGTGGTTCGATGCACATTGCTGACCTTGACGTCGGCATGATGGGAGCAAATGGTATTGTCGGCGGCGGCCCACCGCTTGTATGTGGTGCAGGCTTGACCGCAAAGTTACGAGGGAAAGGTAACATTGCGCTAGCGTTTTTTGGCGACGGCGCATCGAACCAAGGTACCACCCTCGAAAGCATGAACCTTGCTTCGGTATGGAAACTCCCCGTTGTTTTCGTCGCAGAAAATAATGGCTATGCGGAAGCAACGGCCAGCTCCTGGTCGGTATCATGTAAAGATATTTCGACACGCGCTGCGGGTTTTGGCATGCCTGGGACCACGATTGATGGTCATGATTTCTTTGCTGTACATGAAGCTACAAGAGCGGCTGTTGAGCGTGCTCGCTCTGGGGGCGGTCCGAGCTTGATAGAGTGCAAACTAGACCGATTTTTTGGTCACTTTGAGGGCGACAACCAAAAATACCGAGAGCCAAACGAAGTAAAAACGATCCGTGAGGAAAGCGACTGCATAAAGCGGTTCAGCAATACCATCACCAACGATACGGAGATTACGGTCAGTGACTTAGCTACAATCGATGGGGAGGTGCAAATACTTATCGATGATGCCGTCGACAAAGCAATTGCTGGTGCCGATCCTGAGCCTGAGAAGTTACTCACCGACGTCTACATTAGATATTGATCTTATGAAACCAGAATAGCGACCTCAGGAGCAAGACAATGGCACGTAAGATCCTTTATCAAGATGCTATCAACGAGGCCCTAGATCAGGAAATGGCCCGCGATGACAGCGTCATCGTCATGGGGGAAGATGTGGTTGGAGGCACAGGCGCTGGCGGGGAGATGGACGCGTGGGGCGGAGTATTAGGGGTAACCAAAGGCCTGTACGGTAAATATGGAGATCGCATCATGGATTCTCCGATTAGTGAATCAGCGTTAGTCGGCGCTGCTGTGGGTGCGGCTGCAACCGGCATGCGCCCCGTCTGTGAACTTATGTTCATCGATTTCATGGGAGTATGCTTCGATCAAATCTACAACCAAGCGGCGAAATTTCGATACATGTTCGGTGGTAAGGCAACAACACCCGTGGTGATCCGGACAATGTATGGCGCCGGATTTCGCGCTGCCGCACAGCATTCTCAATGCCTCTACAATATCTTTACTCATGTGCCTGGGCTAAAGGTTGTCATGCCTTCTAGCCCCTATGATGCCAAGGGATTGTTGATCCAAGCGATCCGCGATGACGATCCGGTTATTTTTTGTGAGCATAAAGCTCTCTATGCAACAGAAGGTGACGTACCTGAGGAGTCCTATGCAATTCCATTTGGTGAGGCGAATATTGTTCGCGAAGGTGACGACGTCACTATAGTCGCACTCGGGCGTATGGTAAGGTTCGCCAACAAGGCCGCTGAAGCATTGGCAGCAGACGGAATAAATTGCGAGATCGTCGATCCCCGGACCAGCTCACCATTTGACGAAGACACGGTTCTTGAAAGCGTCGAGACTACCGGACGGTTGGTTGTCGTCGATGAATCGAATCCTCGCTGCTCCATGGCAACCGACATCTCGAGCCTAGTATCGCAGAAAGGCTTCGGTTTTTTACAAGCACCAATCGAAATGGTAACGGCACCGCATACACCGGTACCGTTCAGCGGCGCGCTTGAAGACCTTTATATTCCGAGCCCCGATAAGATCGAGGCCGCGGTGCGGAAAACCGTAGCATATGGAAACTGATAGATTGCCAGAGCAATCAGTCCTCAAATAACGCGATATGGTCGAAACTTATGAGTAACACTGCGATAACCGCGATCACTATGCCTAAGTGGGGGCTGTCTATGGTCGAAGGTAAAGTAATCGAATGGCTGGTCGAAGAAAATACTACCATCGCCGTTGGCGATGAGATCATGGATATTGAAACTGAAAAAATAGCGAATACTTTTGAGGCACTCGATAGTGGCGTACTGAAACGGAAAGTAGCTGAACCTGATCAGTCACTTCCGATTGGTGCTCTGCTCGGGGTACTAGCGGAGTCGAATATATCGGACGAGGATATAGACACCTTCATCGAAGATTTTCAAGCTAACTATTCGCCACCAGAAATTCTGGAGGGGGAAGAGTCAGAAACAAGCTATGAGTGGGTCGAAATTGACGATTATAGGATCCGTTACCTACGTATGGGCGAAGGCAGGAGAAATATTATTCTAATTCATGGCTTTGGCGGCGACCTAGACCGGTGGCTTTTCACCCAAGGACCATTGTCTGCTAACGCCAGTGTCTACTCACTCGATTTGCCCGGACATGGCCAATCCACGAAGGCTATTCGCGATGGTTCAATAGCTGCAATGGCTAATATAGTGACGAAATTTATAGATCACATTGGGGTTGACCATGCCCATTTGGTCGGTCATTCACTCGGTGGCGCTATCGCTTTACAGACAACTATCAGCGATCCGGACAAAGTCGATGCCCTATCTTTGATCGCGACCGCCGGGATCGGTGTGGAGATCAATGGCAGTTATATCTCCGGCTTTGTGCAAGCCGAGTCCCGCCGTGAAATTAAACCGCTTTTACAGCAATTGGTGGGAGATCCGAGTCTTATCAACCGCAATCTGATCGACGACATCTTAAAATATAAACGCCTTGATGGGGTTACCGAAGCACTCGAGACTATTGCCACCAAATTTATGGATCGCGATCAGCAAACTATCGATCTTCGAAACCATTTAGCGTCATTGTCGATACCAGTTCACGTAATCTGGGGCTCGGCAGACCAGATCATTCCCGCCAGTCACGCCAAAAATTTACCTGGCAATGTGAACGTGGATGTATTGGAGGGTTTTGGCCACTTGGTACAAGTGGAGGCCGCAGGCGAGGTAAATAAGCTTCTGCAGGGTTAATCAGGCCAATGGGAACCCGAATAAGAACAATATTTCTAGCGACTACCTTGTCAGTACTTCTAGTATCCGACCCGAGCATCGCATGCGATAACGACAACGAATGCGGTGGGGGAGTCTGCATCAAACGTGAGAGGCGTGCTCACGGCGTTTGCTACGGTGGTAATCTAGCGAAAACCGTCGCCCGCGCGCGCGCAACCACACCGCAGCCTGGGCTTGTTGAGCCTATTTCTGGACACGGAATAAACGCTCCAATACCTGGAGTGGGCCTGTTTAATCCATTGGCTAACCCCGCGAAACGACCTGCCAACGCATGCGTCGTTACTCAGGACTGTCGAGGCGGAATGGATTGCGTAATTACTGGTTCAGGCTGGGGTACCTGCGTAAATTTACACTAATTCCGTAGAATTGAGACATCCTTGCCAGTCGAACATCCTGCCCCACTCGCGGGTGGTTTCCACAATTATTGGATCGCCCCCACGGTAGTTCAACCGATCAAACGCATGCCAAGAAATGGGATTTAATGAATTGCTACTCCGGAGGATTGTCTGCGATAAACCGCTCGGCGAGTTCGATCTTCATCGGGCCCGCTGCATGGCCGACCAAGGCACCAGTCGGGTCAAACATTAAATACGTCGGGGTGCCCATAAAATCTTCTTCTGTGATCGCTTTGAAGGCGCGCGTGAACCTAGCGATTTCGGTGACCCCACTCTCGAAGGCCATCGGTTGCTGCAAGATGTAGTCTCGGACACGATCCATTAAGGCTAGACCATCAAGTGAGATCCCAATGACTTTCGCGTCCTGGTCCTTGTGCTCGTTATGAAACCGAGAAATCATCGGGAACTGTTTGCGGCACGTGACGCAATACGTCGTCCATAGCATCACCATGGTCCATTTACCTGGCTCGAAATAGGACGAAAGAGCAACATCCTCGCCATTTAAAGTGCGGACTTCGAAGTCGCTTGCGCGTGCAGACACATTGCCGCTAAAGGCAACTAGAGCGAGCACTATCAATAATTCCCGTAATAGTTTCATTCCGTTATCCTATGGAGCTGTAGACCAAGGAATGTATTAGAGGCCCCCGATCAACGCAAGTTCATCTCATTTTTGACGTTTACGTGTTCGTGACTATCGCTTCAGCCTAAGATCGACTATGCGATTACCATATGTGCTAGACGACTCGAACCACTTCTCTGGGGTAGACCGAGATTAATAGGCTCTTCATATAACATAACACCAAGACTACAGTCCTCCATAGATAATGTCACAATCACCACCCGTCAAGACACACAATCACGCGGCATTCAAGGAATTGAGGTTAATCCGGATGAACGAATTCAAAGAGCAAATCACTATCATCACAGGCGGCGCTAATGGGATTGGGAAAGCATTAGCGCAGACACTCGGTAGAGCTGGCGCGCATGTCGTTATTGGCGATATTAACGACGAACTAGGTAGTCTCCTTAGCAGCGAAATTCGTGCGAGTGGAGGAAGCGCTCGATATCAACACACCGATGTCCGCGTTGCACAGAGTGTATCCGAATTAGTAGAGAAAACCGTGTCGCTTGAAGGTCGAGTCGACTACATGTTTAACAACGCAGGTATAGCAGTCGCAGGCGATAGTCGGGACTTGAACCTGGATCATTGGCGCAAAGTAACCGATGTTAACTATTGGGGGGTCGTCTACGGGAGTAAATTCGCTTTCGATGCAATGGCTAAACAAGGACACGGACATATTGTTAACATCGCATCTCTCGCCGGCCTGATTCCGTTCCCGACGAACTTACCATATTCTGCGACGAAACACGCGGTGGTCGGGATGTCGATGTCTCTCCGCGCCGAAGGGGCTGATTTAGGTGTCAACGTTAGCGTCGTGTGCCCAGGGTTTATTGATTCAAATATCTTTCAGGCTAGCGATATGGTAAATATTCCCCGCATTGACCTCGTCAAAAGTATTCCGTTTAAATTGGTCGAGACCAATACCGCAGCAGATAAGATACTTACTGATGTAACTCATAACAAAGCAATCATTGTGTTCCCAATGTATGCCAAAGTATTTTGGTGGCTATATCGACTTAAACATTCACTGATCAATATTTTCGCACTGAAAACCATTCGCGATATGCGCAAAATTCGAGATCAAGTATCATCTAATTAAAGCGCCTTTTTATAGGAATAAACTATGAGTAATCTTCTTCTAAATGTTTTAGCTGACAATTTCGTTTTCCTTGAAGGTCCGCGCTGGCATAACGGTGAACTCTGGTTCTCTGACATGTGGGGACACAAAGTTTATCGGATCACCCCTGCCGGGGTTGTATCAGATGTGGTCGACGTACCGGACCGGCCGTCGGGTCTGGGATTTATGCCGGATGGCACCCTATTGATCGCGTCGATGGCAGACCGCTGTGTATATAAAAACAACCAAGGCAACCTCGAATTACACGCAGACTTAAGCGCTACCGTCAGTGCGGACATCAATGACATTATCATTGATACGCAGGGCCGCACCTACGTTGGTAATTTCGGTTATGACTTGTTGTCTGGCGCCGACCCGAAAAAGGCCGATCTCGTACTCATAGAACCTACCGGTGAACATCGTGTGGTGACGAGCGGGCTTATGTTTCCCAATGGGATGGTGTTGATGGACGACGAGCGCACCTTGGTCGTAGCTGAAACATTTAGCAACCAACTTACTGCTTTCGATCGCGATACCAACGGTGATCTGAGCAATCGGCGGGTATTTGCCGATATGGGAGAGCTAACTCCAGACGGTATCTGTCTAGATATCGAGGGTGGCATTTGGGTTGCTTCGTTTATGACTGGCGATTTCGTAAGAGTCATCGACGGGGGTGACATCACCGACCGAATTAAAGTTGATAATAAAGCCGCTGTCGCATGCCAAATCGGCGGCCCGGACAATCGCACACTCTACTGCCTGACCTTCGCCGGCGAAATGGCCGACCTCTCCACCGGAAAACGTCTAGCGAGCATAGAGACGGTCACCGTTGATATACAAGGCGCCGGATCCCCATAGTGCAGCTATACCCTCGGTTGTTTCGGCAACCTTGATTGCTGAAAAACGGAGTATCGATCGATGGCCAGGCAGAAGAGCGTCTCAGCGGTAGTCCCCCGTCGTGTTTAGGCAATGATCTAGCAAAACGGGCGGTAGGAGCGTTTTATTTCACTCCATTACACGGCTTTCAGTTAGATCTATTGTTGCGACGCGCCTCCCAAGCATCAATCGCTCCCACAGTGGCGGTCGCCGCCTGGCGCATAAAAACATTTGCGGCGTCTTCCTCGTTCGCGACGCGCGCATCCCATGCCTTCTGAATTTCTATCCGCTCTGGACCAAACACGCCATCGCTGGCAATTTCCTTATAGGCACGCTCAAGTGCAGTCTGCATAGACCTAACGGACCTTGGCTCGATTTCGAACTCTTTCATTACCATAACGACGGCCGCTGTAGGTGCCGCCGCGAATAATGCGGGAGAGGATGTTTGTCCCATTGGCCCCCATTGATTTTGGTATAAGTCGGCCAGATCACGAATTAAAACCATTAAGGTGAGCATACACCCGAGGTCATTATAGAGATACGGATCGCCACGTGCCGCTGCAAGATCCACCACTGCCCGAATAGCGGGTGCAACTACTGCTTGATATTCCTCGGGTAACAACCCATCGCGGCTCGTCATTATTCTGTATTTTCGCCTTAGGTCGTTGTAGCTCGTTGACGCAGATAACGTGCGACTCCGATGAGACTTATTAACATCCAACATATTTCGATTAGCAAGGCCGAGAAATTAAATTCATAGACCAACGATACCGCAATCAACCCGGCGCCAAGAAGGTTAACAAATGAATAAATAAAACCTTGCGCATTAATGCGCTCTACCTGGAGTAGATAATAGATGGTTAAAATTAACACTACGCCAACTGTTCCAACGAGATCGTACCATTCGATACTCATAATCTAATAACCCTTGCTTTATGGTTAAAACGTGATATCTCACGAATTTAACTCAAGGCGTCTCCATCAAACCATTCAAGTGTTACTACCTCCGAAACTGGCCTCCGATAGGATCGCGGCAATTGCTCCGAGGCAATCGCCTTACCCAACACCACCATCATCACCGGGATCGTATTCCCATCGAGATTTAGCATTGCGCCAACCCCGGCCGTGTCGAACCCAATCATCGGACCGCTGTCCCAGCCAACCGCTTTGGCCGCATACATCAATGACATCGCTGCCAGTGAGCCAGACCGCATTACCTCTTCGCGCTGTAATCTCGATTTATCTTTGTACGCGCCTTCGATCATTGGCAAATATTTCTCGCGAGTCCCTTCATCGGCATCCGCGTAAATCCGACCCGCATCCTCGTAAGCGGTAAGACGGCCACATACCAGTACGACGGCTGCTGCCTCTTCGACCTGCGCCTGGCCGAAGGCCAGCTCACGCAATTTTCTCTTCCGTGCTTGATCACGAACTACGATAAATCGCCAGTGCTGAATATTGAAAGAACTTGGTGACAGGATGACAGTGTCGAAAATTTTTTTTAAAACTGAGTCACTTATTTGTAAACCAGGTTCATAAAGACGTACGCTGCGGCGCATCGCCGCTAACTCAAAAAAATCCAATTGCACACTCCTTCGGGATTTATCGGAAGGTTTAGTTATTACTATGATTATAATCGGCGAGCACCTGCTCGCCTCTGGGACCAAAAGCCCTACTTAAATCCGGCTTGAACTACCTCGCTACGGCATAACGGACACCTTAAAATAGATTTCGGGAGTACCGAATTCGCGCGCCGACTGTATCGCTCGGTGGCTGCACTGAGAAAAAGCATTGCCGTTCTCTGGTCGGCTCAATCTTTCCCACTGTTGATCCGTTGTAGACCATTTTACAAGTAACCATATGCCGTCCAACCCCCATCGATATTTATAACTTCACCCGTCATAAATCCAGCTGCAGGGCTCGCAATAAAAATAACTGCTTCGGAAATTTCGTCAATTGAGCCCATTCGCCTTTGGGGTGTGCGTTTTTTAATTTCGTCGAGCGCAAGTTTTCCATCTGCGACCAGTTTATCAATTAACTCCGTGCGGACGTACCCAGGTGCGATACAGTTAACCCGCACACCATACTTCGTACATTCAACTGCCATTACCCTAGTCATGTGCTCTACCGTGGCTTTGGAGGCACAGTACCCAAGGGCTTCCGGGATAGCATTTTGGCCAACGATAGATCCTATATTGATCACGACACCACCATTGCCTGAGTCTTTCATCTGTTGAATAGCCGCTTGTGAGCAAAGGAATACCGATTTCGCATTAACATCCATGTGAACATTCCAGTTCTCTTCGGTCATCTTAAGTAAGGCTTGTGGGCGCGAGATTCCCGCATTGTTCACTAGTATCTCAACCGGCCCTAAATCTCGTTCGACTGTTCTAAATGCAACGTCGATTTGGCCCGCATTTTCGACCCTTGCGCCAATAGCGATTGCATCGCCGCCGCCCGCTTTGATTTCATCTACCGTGGAGGCTGCGTTTTCCGTCGATGTCGCGAGGCACGCTACCCGTGCCCCATGTGCAGCTAAAGTAATAGCAATCCCTTTGCCAATTCCACGGCTTGCGCCCGTCACGACGGCAACTTTTCCCAATAATTGATCAGCGATCACGTCATCTCTCCAACATATTGTCCAGTGATTCTAGCAAGTCTAGATAGGCAGGTCGGGCCATAATCGGAAACACAGAAGATCAACCGAACGGACGCTTGTTACAATCTATTATCTCGACGATTAAATCGTCAATTATAAAAGGAAGTACGAGAATGAATATTGAGGGGGCCCTTGTCAGCACTGATTGGCTGGCTAAAAGTTTAGAAAGACCAGATCTGCGCATTTATGACACCACCGTCTACCTGCAAGTTATGGTCGATGGAAGCGGTTACCAAGCCAATAGTGGCCACGAGGCGTGGGCACAAGCACATATACCAGGTGCAGGATTTTTGGATCTAATTGAAGAATTTTCTGACGACACAAATTTCACACCGTTTATGATGCCTCCGCCTCGCGAATTTTGTGATCGTGCTGCTAAAAATGGGATCGGTGACGATTGCCTAGTAGTGCTTTATAACGACGGAGCTCCTATGTGGTCGACCCGAGCGTGGTGGATGTTTCGCTCTGTCGGCTTCGACAATGTTGTTGTCCTCGATGGTGGTTGGCAGAAATGGCGACGCGAAGGCCGACCAACAAACGACGACATGCCAACCTACGCTCCATCAAACTTGTCATCGAATCCACGCCCACAGATGTGGGCGGATAAAAATGCCATGTTGGAGATCGTAAAAAACGGTAGCGCCTGCACTCTGAACGCACTATCTCCGGATGTGTACAGCGGTAGAATCAATCGCTACGGCCGACCAGGGCACATACCGGGCAGCCACAATGTTTTTTACGACAAACTTGTCGACCCTGATACTGGGACCTTTTTATCGCGGGAATTGTTAATGAAACAATTCTCGGATTCGGGCTCCCTGGAGGCCGAACGCGTCGTAATTTATTGCGGTGGCGGGATCTCAGCAACGATGGATGCACTCGCCCTACATGTCGCGGGTCATAATAATATTGCGATCTATGACGGCTCAATGTCGGAGTGGATCAAAGACGAATTACTCCCGCTGAACTTAGGCGACACACCATAAGCGATAGGGGAATAGAACAATAATGAAGCTAGAATCGAGGTGTAATTTAGTTGCGTTGATCCGAAAACGCATGCTATCTCGATGAGCGAACAACGAAATAAAACGTTCAAAAATATCATTCTATTTCGCTATTTTTAACGCCTCGTAGTTCAATTATTTATTAAACTCTTGTTTTCGCTTTGTGTTCAACGTGCGCAAAAACCACTTAAAACTCTGATCGGTCACCCGTCGAGTTCAGTGAAAACTTCGCGTGCAATTTTAAACGCTTCCAAAGCCGCTGGCACTCCGCAGTAAATCGCGGTCTGCAGAAAGATTTCGCTTATTTCTTCGCGAGTCACACCATTGGTTAATGCGCCCCTAACATGTAACTTTAATTCATTGGGTTTTCCTAGAGCAGTCAACATCCCGAGATTGAGGAGACTTCTATCTCGATGCGTTAGCCCTTCCCGTGTCCATACCGCCCCCCAACAATACTCCGTAACAAGCTCCTGAAAAGCCTGGGTCAAGTCGTCGGCAGACGCCATTGATCTCTCAACGTATTCTGCCCCTACAACTTTCTTACGTAATGCCATACCCGCGTCAAAAAGTGCTTTGTCCATGTTTTGGTATCCTCGCTAGAAATGATAAATACTCGGTAATTTTAGGTCCCAAGTAAAGTGTGCCTCAAATTTGATCTTAAATGCCCGTTGACACTACACATAGGTAAAATGTCTGGGATAGCTAATTTAGCAGTAAACTCAATCGATAGAGGTGAAAATAACTCATGTCGGACTTCAAGACTTTAATCACAAAAATGACGAAATCCGCTTGCAGTGGCGATGGAAAAGAAACCGCAGCATGCTTTACTAACACAGGGACCTATCATGACTGCTTCTATGGTGCTTTCAAAGGTAAAGCAATCATCAATATGATCGAAAAGTTTTTTCATCGTGATGCGGAAAACTTTATTTGGGATGTACATGACCCAGTGGATGACGGCAAGATAGGTTACGCGCGTTACGTTTTTAGCTATAACTCAAAACTCCAGGAGGCTTACGGTAAAAGAGTGGTATTTGAATGTGTCTCGGTCTGTCGACTTAGCGAGGGATTGATCGAAGATTACCGAGAGGTTGCAGACTCAGTTACCGGATTGCACCAGCTCGGGTTCAGCGAACAGCGTCTGACAAAACTGATCAGACGTGAGGTAAAAGCATTGCGATCACGTCCGGAATCGGCACATCATATTAATCACTAACGAGGGCTATAATTTTTATTACGTCTTCCTGACTACTTTCTGATGCGATGGCATAGCCGCCTTAACTGCTGCTTTTACCACTGGAACATCTGCCTCGGCGAGTGACTGCATCGGATTTTTACGGGCCAACGCGGCTTCTATGTAGGGCTCAAGACGCTGCCTTTTATTGTCCTCACGTTCATTGGCATCCGCAGAATATTTCGGCATCACCGTACGGGAGAAAAGCTCTAGCGATGCGCAAATATTCTCGTGGGAATTGCGTCCTGCCTGCTGCAAAAAAATTACTTGATCAACCCCAGCCTCCTGCAAATTGGTTATATGTGTCCGCATCTGTTCAGGCGTGCCAATTCCAGCCCCATCAAATTCTCCCCGTGCCAATGCAGCTTTGATCAGGCGATCGGACGCATCTCCACGCCTTTCACGAAACTCTTCCCACATATTGCTGTAGCCAGGAACGAAGTCATCAGCAACAAGTTTTTGTTGCGAATAACGAAAAAACTCAAAATGATCTTGCCCACGGCGAATCGCCTCGGCTCCATCTTCATGAAGAGAGAAGGCCGAAACCATCGCTAGATTCGCGTTTACCGACCAACCGAGGGGCACGCATTGGTCACTTTTTATGATGTCATAATATATTTTCGACCAAGTGCTCGCCTCGTCGGGATCTAAAAACGAAAATGCCAAAGCGCCAATCCCATTCTTTGCAGCCACTTTGATTGTCTCGCGGTTAGTGCAGGCCATCCACAAAGGCGGATGAGGTTGCTGAAAAGGCTTCGGCAAAACATTCCGGCATGGCATGGAAAATCCTTCACCCTCAAAACCCGGATAAGGTGTCAGAACCATCATGTTACATATCTGCTCGGCGGCTTCGAGCGCGCGTGACCGTTTAGTCTTCGCCGAGATCCCGAATGCACCAAGTTCCAACCGAGTTGCACCCTCCCCAATTCCGAACTCTACTCGACCATCGGAAATCAAATCCAAGGTCGCTAAACCCTCCGCTGTACGTGCTGGATGGTTATAATTTGGAATAACCTGACGAATACCATGCCCAATACGAATGTTTTTGGTTTGCGCCGCAGCAGCAGCTAGGAAAACTTCCGGCGCTGACGAATGTGAATACTCGTCGAGAAAATGATGCTCAACTTGCCATGCGTAATCGAACCCTAAGCGATCTGCTAGTGACACTTGTTCCAGTGCGTCTTTGAATAAGCGATGTTCATCGCCATCCACCCATGGTCGCGGCAACTGTAATTCGTAAAACACACCAAAGCGCATCATTATCTCCTTAGTGGATTTTTGTAGATCGGACGATCTTTACCGTTCCGTCATACCCTGCGAAGTGATAACCCTTGACTACAATAACACTTACCCCTACGCGTCAAGACAATAGAGCTAACTACTGTCATATAAGCGGGCACCGGTGATTATGGTGAAGTATATACACTCGCCAGTGGCGTAGTAACACAAAAGAATGGATGATGATCTAGTAATTTATGAGCATCTACCATTCAGACTAGATATTTTAAACTTATTATCGCTAACCCTGATACTCAACTTACGCACTCTGCACTGTAGGAGTTTTTTGGTTGTTAAAGTCAATAAATTCGAAAAATTAATCCTAATCATAAAACGCTGTGTAAATTTTATGCATGATCAACATATATTTAACCCCTACACGCCACGCATCTGAGGCTAAAGAAGCAGCGCAGGCGATTGTCACTAATGTCTTAATTTCTTTGGTACGTGTAAATCCGTTGACTGCTTACAGTAATCAAGGAAGTCTAATCGGATAGTTACATCGTCAATCTGCTTTAAAAAGCCATGAAAGCCCGACGAAGAAAATTATATGGCCAATCCGACACGGGCTGCGTCCATCCGTAGTTGGATGTGATTTACGTGTGCGAGCAGTTCAGCAGTAAAATGTTTCCGGTAGGAAATTTCCTCTTGACGAATATTAGGATTTACAACTGCCAATGCTTGCAGCCGATCTAGTTCGAGGCGTTGATCAACGTTGATATCATTTCGCGCGATATTTAATATTGGGTTAAATTGGATCTCAGCAATTTGCGTAGCACGATTAGCCATAGCATTGATTTCGGGTCGTGCTTTTTTTGCGACTTCGTGTGCAACATGTTTCTTTATCGGTTCTACGATCGCGTTGATCCGTTCCTGTGTTAACACCCCACCAAGATCCTTAAGTTCTCTGTCGACTACGACACGGATCGTGCCTTGAGGAATATAGCGCGGTAACTGTAAATAACGCGGCGCGGTGCAACTAACAACAAAGATTGCTTCCAGATAGAGTGTTCCCGGTTTCAAGAATGGGGCCTTGAGAGCACAAAGCGTTGCATTGCCGAATTCTCCGGAAAGCATCATCTCCATTGCCCCGAAGACGATAGGATGTTCCCAAGTAAGAAAATGCATGTCTTCTTTGGATAAAGCCTCGGAGCGATCGTAGGTTCCCGTGACACCACCCTCCGGGAGGCCAGGGAAGCTGTGGCACAACATATGATCACCTGGACGAACGATAACGCTCGACGATCCTTGTCTTTCTTGCTCTACACCAAAGAAATCAAACATACCATCCATGTAGTTTTCGAGTTCGAGTTTTCGACCAGCCGCCGTCACAGCGTCTACAATCTTGGATGCTTCGACCGCGTCATGCGAATTAAATTCAAGGAGTCGATCACGGCCAAGACGCAGAGCCTCACGCGTTATTGCCGCTTTATTACGGGTCGCTTTGATAAGCGCATCAAGAGTATTCTCGTCGTACGGACCTCTGATAACAGCTTTTAGAGCGTCTTCAAAATGTTCAAATAATGACCGACCGGCAGAGAAAACTTGCTCAAATGCATTAATACCTTCGTCGTACCATTTGATAAGCACTTCCGAAGCAGAGGCAGCATAATAGGGCACGTGTATCTGAACGAGTTTGCGTTGCCCGATTCGATCCAAACGCCCAATCCTCTGCTCCAAAAGATCGGGGCTAAGTGGAATATCGAACAGAACCAGATCATGAGCAAATTGAAAATTGCGTCCTTCGCTGCCAATTTCGGAGCATACCAGTACCTCTGCGCTTTCTTGCTCATCCGCAAAATAGGCGGCGGCTCTATCCCGGGCGACCAAACCCAACCCCTCATGGAATACGGCCGATCGGAGCCCGCTTCGTGTTCGCAGATACTCTTCTAAGGCGATTGCGGTAGTTGCTTGAGCGCAAATCACCAAGCTTTTTTGTCCGCGATGTTCATGTAACCAATTACCTAACCATTCGACCCGAGGATCAAGCAGAAGCCAGGACTCTCCGAGTATATTCTCTGGATGCAGTAGATCTGAGGGTGCCGCATTCACACTCCGGTTAAGGTATTCAGCTGGCGCAACAAGTGGATACGGGTAAAATTTGCGCTCCGGAAAACCCTTCACCGTATCACGACAATTGCGGTACAAGACGCGACCGGTGCCGTATCGATCAAGCAGGTCCTTAATCGCTTGGGTTATCAAAGCAGGCCTTTGTGAAAGGTCTGCGGCGATAATTGCGTCCACTTTATTTTGCCCTAGGAAATCAACTAGTAAACTCTGTTTAACCGAATCACCAGGGATAGACTCTAGCAATGCTGGATCCAATAGGCTCACGACAAGATCTGCTATCGGTTGATAGTTATCTTCTTCGGCACGAAATTCTCGCAAGTCATGATAACGGTGCGGATCAAGTAGACGCAGGCGTGCGAAATGCCCCTCAACCCCGAGTTGCTCAGGTGTCGCAGTGATCAACACTAGGCCCGACGCTGTTTGTGAAAGAGCCTCTATAACACGGTAGGCTGGGCTAACTTGTTTTTCGTTCCAGGCTAAATGGTGAGCTTCATCGACGATCAAAAGATCCCATTGTGCCTCTAAGGCCTGCGCCTGACGCTCTGAATATTTAACCAGAAATGATAATCCAACCAAAATTAATTGGGCGGTCTCAAAAGGATTATTAATACCACCCTCAGGATATTCATCCGAATTATTATCACGCCCCTCAACCGCAGCGCATATCTCTTCATCCAGAATGGTGAAGTGTAGATTGAAACGTCTTAACATCTCCGCTAACCATTGGTGAACTAAGTTATCGGGAACTACTATCAATACACGATCGACATCGCCTTTCATAACCAGTTGATGCAAAATCAAGCCAGCCTCGATAGTCTTACCAAGACCAACTTCGTCAGCCAATAAGACGCGCGGGTGATGGCGCCCTGCCACCTCTTTTGCAATATAAAGCTGATGCGGTAATAACTGGACACGAGGGCCGACAAGGCCGTAAGCCTGAGACTGTAAATGTAGATGGTGTAAGCGAAGCGACTCTGAACGCAAAAGGAAGGCGTTATTTTTATCAATCTGCCCGGCAAATAGGCGGTCTAGCGGTCGACTAAATTGCACGAAACTATCTAATTCAAACTCCGGTAAAATTTCTAAGCTACCATCCTCGGAGATGCCGCCGTAGATTAAGCAACCGTTGGTTTCGTGCCGTTCCGTAACTCGTAGTAATCCACCGTCGGCGATTCTGATTGTTTCACCAATTTCATACGTAACACGACTTAGCGGTGCATTTTCGATTGCGTAAACTCGCCGCTCACCTGAAGCAGGAAAACTTAAGGTCACTAGCCGATCAATAGACTCTATGACAATACCAAGCCCGAGCTCCGACTCGGTATTGCTGACCCATCGTTGGCCAGAGAAGAACGTCGATTCCGCCAAATCTAATGGCCTCTATGATCGAATATTAGCCGAGTGGTTTTAATCCAAATTATATTAATCATTTCTCGCTACTAGGAAACCAGGGCGCGGCAGTATAAACCTATGTTATAAGCAATAAAATTTTACGAGAAAAAGTTTATTTGGTTGTGTTGGTGGTATGACGTTAACGTCGAGTTAGTGTTCCGTATCTAGGCTTCGATTTAAAGACATTAGGTAGCCTTCGAGCATCAGCTCTAATAGCATCCCGCTTCTCGCGCCCGAGCTTGAACAAGGGCAAGAACAATATCAATTGTCGGGGTTGCGATATCAACAAGCCTACCGAGCTCCTGCACAGCGGTGATTACCGCATCGATCTCCATCGGGCGCCCGCGTTCCAAGTCTTGTAGCATCGAAGTCTTATGTGCTCCGACTGCTTCAGCCCCATCAATCCGTTGATCAATAGAAACATGGAAGCGGGCACCCAGGGCTTCCCCGATTGATTGTGCTTCTATCATAATAGAGCGTGCAATCGCACGTAGTTGCGGGTCAACACAGATGCAATCCAAGGTCGCCCCGGTTAGGACACTAATCGGATTAAAGGCGACATTACCCCATAGCTTGATCCAAATTTCATCGCGAATACGGGTCTTTATCGGTGCCTTGAGCCCGGCATTTCGTAAAACTTGTGAAAATTCAACTACCCGTTCGCTTTTTTCGCCGGTTATCTCACCCAACACAAATCGTTCACCCTGGAGATGTTGGATTATGCCGGGTTCTAACACCTCGCATGAAGGATAAACGACGCAACCAATGACCCTCTCCGGTTTAAGAATATTCCATTGATTTCCGCTCGGATCTACACTGCGAATGCGACGTCCCTCATACACGCAATCGAGACCATAAAAGTACCACCATGGAATACCATTAACCGCTGGCACGATAACGGTATGTGCGCCGCATAATGTTTCAATTTGATCGACGGCTGCCGGGACGGATTGCGCCTTCATTCCTATCACTACATAGTCCTGGATCCCGAGTTCAGTCGGATCATCAGTACAAGCGACCTGGCAAATCGACTCACTACCGTCGCTAAGGAGTCGCACGCCGTGTTCTCGAATTGCCCTCAAATGCGGACCGCGAGCAACAAGACTCACATCAACTCCGGCTAAACCAAGCCGAGCGCCCAGAAAGCCGCCGATAGCACCAGCACCGTAGATGCAAATCTTCATCGGTTGGTTAGTCGACAGTAAGTGATTAACGACATCGAAATCAACACTTCCCGAGCCCGAGCTTTTCCGCAAGTCCAATCCGTTGCAGCTTGCCGGTTGCGCCTTTAGGAATATCATCGAGGAAAACAATCATTCGTGGGATCTTAAAAGCTGCTAGGCGAGAGCCGACAAAATCGCGTAGGTCACGTTCCGTGACTTTCGCGCCTGCGCGCAACACAACGGCGGCAGCAACCTCTTCGCCAAGCTTTGGATGCGACACCGCAAAGGTAGCCACTTGATCCACGTCGTCGTGATCCATGAGCACCTCATCGACCTCGCGCGGGGCAATTTTTTCGCCACCACGATTAATGATCTCCTTTAGGCGTCCGCTGATAGAAAGAAATCCCTCATCGTCGAATACCCCTTGGTCACCGGTGCGGAACCAATCACCGCCGCCATCAGGATCAATAACAAAAGCGCTACTGTTAGCATGTGGATTGGCCTCATAACCATTTGTAACGTTCGGTCCGCGAATCACGATTTCACCTTCGCCCTGGGAAATGAAAC
>CAYFFH010000002.1:0-31942 GCA_964342175.1 uncultured Enterobacteriaceae bacterium
GCGGTGCCCACCGCTTATAGCGAAGCCCCCGCCGAGGGGTCACCAGGAGCTTTGGCAACGATCTCGGCGTAGGTCGGTTGCGCATCTAACCATTTATCGAATGCTTCTTGTTCTTCGACCACGACATGACCACGCATCGTATGATGCCCAATCCCGCATAATTCTTCGCATAAAAGCTCATACCTCCCCGCAACAGTCGGGGTAAACCATTGGTACGTGACAAGGCCGGGGACAAGATCCATCTTGACCCGGAACTGCGTCACTGTGAAGTTATGCAAGACGTCTTTTGAACGTAATAGGGCCTTAATGGGCACGCCAAGAGGAAGATGGACCTCCGGGCTCGCGATCAATATGTCATCTTGTCCGAAAGGATCGTCTGGGTTCATCCCAAAGGGATTTTCGTCCGTGATATCACCATTGAAGACAGCGCCGAGCTTTCCATCTTTACCTGGGAAGCGGAAACTCCAGTGCCATTGCTGGCCAGCAGCCTCGAAAACCATGGCGTCTTCTGGCGGGGACACGAAGTCAGCCCATACCCATAACCCCGGCGCTAACATAGCCGCGACGCCGATTGAGGTTACTGCAGTTAGCCACCACTCGAGTTTTTTGCTCTCAGGCTCGTAGGTCGCCCGGCGTTCCTTCTTATAGCGAAATTTATATATCGCGTAGGCCATAAACCCGTTGATCGCGACAAAGACGAAACCTGTGACCCAAAATGTAATATCAATGGTGAGGTCGACGGTGTCCCAGTGGGACGCTATAGGAGTCAACCACCAAGGACTCATAAAATGGAAAAGTACTGACGCAATAATCAGTACAATCAACCCAATTACTAGCGACATACCTTGCGCACCTTTCTTTTACCCATAAATTTTGTTTCAGGATCTAAGCGATGTTTAGACTAGTGTCTGCCACGACTTTTGTCGGCGACGTTTTTTTTCAGCTATCCCGACCCGTGAGACCGAGCCGCTAGGCGGACGAACTTTCCCGATTATCATACGTATGCGACAGAAAAATCGAGTATATGGCACCTAGCGCAGGGCTGCAAATCCGGCAGGCTATCGTAGACGCTATGCGATTCAATCGGAAGTAGGTGTGCTTAATGTTGCGTCATCAACAGATAATATTCCCATATGTCTGGGTCTGTGTGCGTCTTAATCCGAGCTAATACCCTCTCTACCGGGAAAAATTGTGAACCCTTGGCCGTTTCGACCCCGGGGAACGATTCGCCCTCTCGAATGAACCAGCCCCACTTGCCTCCGTTAAAGATCCGATAGACTTCCGCAACGTAGGAGCCCAACGCTCGAGCTACTGGGAAAATTTCCTCCTCCGGTGGGCTCTCTGCTACGAATGTCGCGTGCAGATCATCGACCAGTTCATCTAGATATTTAATGCTCTGGAGCGAGAAGTTGAGTTCAATGTCGTACTCCGCCTCAGCGAATTGGACAAATTGGTTGGCCCATTTTCTAGCGTTAGCCTGTAACTGGTCGTCGGCCTCGAAAACCATTGTGTTAGCTAACGCAAATGCCGGTAGCGCGTATAAAATCATCAAGCAAAGTAGATTTTTCATTGGGTGCATTTTAGCACTTCTCGATGGCTAGTCGATTGCCTATATGATAATCCGTAGGCCTCACGGTTGGTGCGGACGAACGATTTTTAGAAGTTTGACTAGTAAGCTCTTACGTCGCGGCTGCCAAAAGCCGTGATTTTATTGCGTTGGCATCGTGTTGGGCTGTGAGGATCCCAGTTCGCACGAGGATTTCGGGATAAATCTGCAGCCGTAACATAGAATAGCATCGGAGATTAGTATCGAGGTTAGCGTGGTCCGGCAATAGTATCGGATGAGGCGCTGATGGTCCGACACAGTTAACTCTGGACACGAACATTGCCGACACTCGAGGATGGGGCAATATTGAAGATATTGGAACTCTTTTAATACCGATAGAAATTAGACAGGTTGGGCAATGAGTATTGAAATCGCGGTTTCTTACGGTGAGCTGATCGACAAGATCACCATCTTGGAAATAAAAAATGAGCGTATCGCTGATGCGGAAAAACTAGAGAACATCCAACGAGAGTTGGCAATCCTAACCAAAGCTTGGCTCAACAGCGGTGTTGACATAAATGCGGCGGCATCAGAACGTAAAGCCCTAAAAAGTATCAATGAAAAGCTGTGGGATATCGAAGACGAAATCAGACGGAGGGAGGCGACCAAGTCGTTTGACGCCGAGTTCGTCGAAGTTGCCCGTAGCGTGTATAAGTTTAATGATGAGCGCTCGTCGGTAAAGCGCGCGATAAATGTTCGCTTTGGTTCAAACCTGGTGGAAGAGAAATCTTATCAACCCTACTGAACAGCTCGGCATATTGGTTCATGTTACCGGTGATCGTATCGGCGATGCGTTAATAAAATGGCCGGCAATCGTAGCACTGAAAAACGCATTCCCTGCTCATCGACTAGTGTGGCTAGCGGGGTTACGCAAAAGTGTTTTCAACGGAACACTAGCATCGGTCGCCGCGGGGGTTATCGATGAGGTGCATGATTTTGCTGGTGTCGGCGTCAGTTGGAGTGAGCTTTTCCGGCCGCCGTTTCCAGGAAACTTCGATATACTTATATCCACGGAGCCAAAAATTCGTAACGCGGTTTTACTCAGGCGTATTGCACACAATGTATTTATCTCTCCCGCGGCAAACTTTCTCTTATCGGATATAAAACCGAGACCCGGTACAAAATTCCCGAGCTCGATATTTGATCAAATGTGTTGCCTCGCCAACCTGGCCGCAGGACGAGAACTTAGAGTCGACGCTACGATCGCTGTAGGGGGGGAGAATCAAAAATTAGCGCACGAATTGTTGCCTGAAGGTTTTATCTACATTGGCTTTGTGCCGGGATCGGGAGGCGCGCGAAAGCGATGGCCGCTGGAGCGCTATATTGAGCTGGCTCTTAATCAAGTAGTACACGGGCGGATACCAGTTTTTTTTCTTGGGCCAGATGAATTATCGATGCAGGAGGAGATAGCTCGAGCGGTGCCTAAGGCCTTATTTCCGGAACAAGAGGCGTTTGCGAACCAGAAGGGAAGTGCTCTTTTGAGTATTGCGTTAGCGCAGCGAATTGCTCTTGGTGTGGCCAATGATGCTGGCGGCGGCCATCTCTTGGGGGCCGGAGGCCGGCCGTTAATTACGTTATTTGGGCGCACGAGTGCGCACAAATTCAAACCGCCATATTGTAAGCAAATTGCGATCACGGCACAGGAATTCGGCGGAACTGAGATGGAGTTAATACCGGTGTCACGCGTTGCTTTGGCGATTGAGGCGGTCATCGGGGGCGTAGAACATTGAGCGAGAAGCAGCGGCGATTATTGCTCATAACGTTGAGTAATATTGGCGACCTAGTCATGACGACACCAGTTCTCGAAGCGTTACACTTATCCTATCCGCAACATTTAATTGATATTGTCGCCGACAGTCGCTCGTCAGAGCTGATAAAGCCTTGTCCCTATCTCGGTCGCTTGATCCACAAAGATAAGCAAGCAGGCCTGTCAGGGATCTGGTCACTGGTAAGGACGCTGCGAAAATTTCGTTATGATGTGGCAGTGGATCTGCGGACGACCTTTTTGACTGCCCTTATCCGCTGTGGACAGCACGGGATAAAACGGCGCGGCATCTCAATCGGCACCCACGCAGTGCAGCATCATTTTACTGCGCTTGCTGGTATTCTCGGACCAAATTTCGATATTCCCCCTCAACGGCTTTGGGTCGAGAAAAGAGCGGCCGAGAAAGCCTCGGAGTTACTTCGAGATCTTCCCAGCGGACGCCGGCTGATCGTTGCGCCGGGAGCCAACTGGCCTGGAAAAATATGGCCAGTAGATTGCTACGAGGCTTTAATCGAACAACTACGGTCGGATTTCGATGGAGTCATCGTAGTCGGTTCAAACGACGACCGTGATCTTAGCAAACGATTGCAAGCTTCATGCGCACTCCCTATTGTGAATCTTGCAGGGAGGACAACTCTTTTGGAAGTCGCCGCGTGTATGTCCGGTGCTCACGCCTTCGTCGGGAATGATTCCGGTCTCGGGCATGTAGCCGCGGCCTTGAACGTTCCAACCCTCACGGTATTTGGCCCAGGTCGTCCCGAGCGTTACCGACCGTGGGGCGCGCGGGCCTCGGTAGCCTTTGCTCCCAACGCGGAACTAAATTTGCTAGAGCCGGTGGGCGTTGCCGAAACGTTGCGGCAGCACCTTTCGGGGTTGTCGGATCTCTACAACCCGACGAACTAGTAACGGAAGTGCGTATCGCCCAAATTATGCTCGGTAAAGGTTTTGGCGGAGCGGAACGATCGTTTGTTGACATGTGTCAAGCGCTGCGATCAAACGGGCACGACGTGTTGGCTATCTGCGAACGCCGATCCAAGGCGTTGGGCTTTGTCGAGCAGATTGACGGACTCACAACCCGAACCGTTACTGTGCGAGGTTCATGGGATCCGTTTGCTCGTCGTAAAATAAGGAGGCAATTGGAAAATTTTGATGCGGACGTTGCGCAGATGCACCTCGCCCGTTCAGCCCAGATAGCCGGCCCAGCAGCCCGGCTGCTGGGGATTCCTAGCGTGGCTAAAACCCATAATTACGTGAATCTAAAATATTATGAGTCCATTTCAAAAATTGTCCCAACTACGCGGCGGCAAGAAGAGTATCTTCGGAGTCAAGGAGTGTCAGGGGATCGTATCTCTCGCATACCGAACTTTTCGTCAATACCGCCCTATCGTCTTGAGACTGAGCCAACTAATTGGTCGAGTGAGGTACTCCGAGTCGTTGGGGTAGGGCGGTTGGTACACAAAAAAGGCTTTGATCTTCTTTTGCATGCCGTTGCTGCAGCAAGGCGTGATGGTTTGAAACTGTCGGTTACCCTTGCGGGAGCGGGTCCCGAAAGCGGGGCGCTAATGCGTTTACGTCGTGAATTGGGTTTAGAAAAAGTTGTCGCTTTTCTGGGTTGGCAGGACGACGTACAAAGATGTTTAAGCCAAGCAGACGTGTTTGTCTTGCCATCACGCGATGAACCGTTTGGCATTGTGTGTCTAGAAGCAATGGCTTCTTGCCTTCCGATCATCGCAACCCGTACTCATGGGCCTTCCGAGATTTTAGATGAAGATACCGCCATCTTGGTCGAGTCGGGAGACTCAAGCGCCTTGACTGAGGCGTTTCACCGGATCGTACGGGAACCCAGGCAGGCGGCGAAGCGCGCTGTAGCAGCCCAGCAACGTTTTAAACAGAACTTTAGTGTTAACGCTGTTCTAACGCAATATCTTGAACTTTACAAAGGGCTGATAGAAACTGAACAAAGGTCACAAGACCCCTGACGCGCGGAGTCGAGTCCAAACTATATCGCAGGATATCTGATCGAGGCACTCGGCAATGAGTTGCCCTCGAAATTCTTCGACGCACTCAACGCAGGCGATGACGTTTTCACGTTGACCGAGGGCATGGTTACGACGCCAATCGCTTGGTCCGAATAGGCCGAAAACGGGGATTTTTGCGGCCGCTAGCACATGCATTGGTCCCGAATCATTGGTTACTGCAAAACGCGCGTGCCGTGCGAATTGCACTAGAGCCGGTAGGGTGAAAGCCGCTGTTGCATCTAGTCCTCCAGCGATGGCGCACAGGCGTCGATTTTCTGTCGCATCGCCGGGTCCTCCTACCCAGACTGGGACGAGTCCATGTGTGGATATTCGCTTCCCGAGCGCCTCAAAGTATGGCCAGCGTTTTTCCGGCCGAGCAGAACTTACATTGGCGTGCAGTACAACATATCCCCGATCATGCAGATCGTGCGCGTCGGACCAAGCTGCAACGTTTTCGCGATCCACGTCAACAATCGGTATGTGAGGAAGACCATCAACGCCACCAACATTGGCCGCATCAAGTATCTCTATCATTCGCTCAAAGATATGGCATTGGCCGGTCCAACGGCTAACGGGGTGATGGGTATAGGGGAAGTGAGTGTGATTCCCAATCCGCATGGGCGATCCGGACAAGGCGCATAGAAATGCGGAACGGTGACTACCTTGCAAGTCATAAATGCGCGTGCACTGAAGGTGTCGAACCCATTCCAAAGCGCGACTGAAGTTGAGGATCCCCTGGCGTGGTCGCACCGTAACGTCGAGACTGGGCCAATTGGCAAATATTGACAGATAAGGCTTAGACGTCAGCAAGTGCACCTTGTGTTTCGGGTGTGCGCGTTGAATCGCGGCGATCAGTGGCGTCGCCATGACAACATCCCCGAGCGCCCCGAGTTTGATGATCAGTATATTCAAGCATCTGATTATAACGCGGAGCACGGGCACCACGGCGCTTGACATTCACGCTACGATCACGGTGACTATGAACATAATCCAGAAATGACGGCGCCTAAAATCAAGCACTTTCATTTTCACCGTTTGCGTCATGAGTTGAGCAACTACTCGTTGTTGCGCTTGCGCCATGCCGACGGTGCCATTGTGAGCATGCACCAAGGCGGGACCCATTGGCTCAAATTCATGCTTGCCAGTGCGATTTCTTCTTATTACGAGATTCCGCCTCCGCAATTCAATCACGCAAACGACATTATTGGGGGTGTTAAGGATCCAGTGCTCTATCCGCAAATCCCATGTATAAAAAGCAGCCATACAATCGCGCCGTTGCTTTTCCGAAACTCATCTGCGTTACGCGTATTGAAGCTGCCACCTTGCGTGCTTTTGGTTAGGGACCTGCGTGCCTGCCTTGTGTCCAACTATAGAAAATGGAAAACTCGCTATGCGATCACTTTTTCCGAGTACCTTCGAGGCGATCCGTCTGGACGCAAATTTAACAGCGACATATGGTGGTGTATTCGATTTTTGAACGCGTGGGGGCGCGTAGCCGAACTTAATAATAATTGTCATATTGTTCGTTACGAAGATATGAGTTTAAAACCACATGCGGAATTGGACCGAGTCGCCACACATTTCTCCCTCCCATTGACGTCTGCGAGTATTGATTATGGGGTTTCAGCAGCCACCAAGTTAGCGATGGCCGCGCGCGCCGACCCGGCCCGACCTCCTGGTGAGGTTAATCGCCAAAATCAGAACTTCATGGGCGCCTACAATGCAAAGGATCGGCAATTCGTTGATTGGGCGTGTGCAAAATTTCTTCGCGTATCGTTCGGCTATAATTACACGAGGTGGGGCTGAGCGGCTCTAGCCCGTCGGGCAAAGTTCTTTGTAGATCTCGATCGTGTCCGCCTGCATGCGAGCGAGCTTATACGGATGTTCTGTAGGGACGGCGACCGGAGCGTTTAGTAAAGAGCAAGTGGTTTCAACCGCGGCGGAGATATCTCGCGGTGGGACTAACCCTTGAGGAAACATCTGCTGTAATATTTCTCCGGTACCTCCGTGATCGTAACCAATGACGGGCGTCCCGAGGCCAAGCGCCTCGATCGTTGTGCGACCAAACGCCTCCGGCTCTATAGTCAGCGAATAGACAATATCCGCGACGCGTAGGATCTCTCGAAGATCATCTGAATGGCCGAGAAAGGTGATTTTTGCCTCAAGTCCGTGTCGAGCTGTGAGGGATTTTAACGTTGTTTCGAATTTTCTATTCGATCCTGTAGCGCCACCCGCTATCAATCCGTGAATTGGTATTCCCTTAGCATTGAGTGCATCAATAAGCGCAATAAACTCTTCCTGGCCCTTCCAGCGGGTTAGTCGACCCGGCAAAACAAGCAGTTTTTTCCCGTGTAATTCTGGGTGCTCCAACACCCAGCGTTTGCGCCAAGCCGGTTCAGGGGTGAAGTCAGGCCGGTAGCGTCTGTCATCGATTCCCCGGGGAATTACTCGGATTTTCGAACCTGGTACCGAGGGGTAGTTGTTTCGAATGTAATCTCCAATGAACTCAGATATTGCGATAACGCGTTCGCCGCTAACCATAATGTTGCTATAGGCGTTGACTGTGTAGGGACCATGCACCGTCGTCATCCAGCGGGGTCGGCATTGCCTTGATATGCCAGCCAGCGCGCGATATCCGACCCATGCCGGTAGGCGCGAACGAGCATGCACAATGTCGACTTTCTCTCGTTTTATAATTGCACGCAAGCGTCGGATACAAGAAAGTGTGCGCAAACTTTTTTCGCCGATAGGGCATTCTATATGTGTTGCGCCAAGCGCTTCGAGCTCGTCGACCAAAAGACCACCTCCTGACACGACGATTGCTCGGTGGTTCTGTGCAACCAAGCCGGCTGCAACCTCCAGTGTTCCGCGTTCGACACCACCTACATTCAATGCGGGCAGCAGTTGCATGACTGTTATTGCCATCGCGGCTCGCCGTGCTCTCTTGGTCGACAACGCAACGACATTGATGATTGGGGTCGGGGGAAGGGTGTCCTATGTGCTAACGAGGGGCCTACATGATAAAAGGGGACTGCATGCGTATTCACGGCATCGAACTCGCGTGTAGTTGACGCGAAATTGGATCCCAGCGTTTCAGGATGATAGCAGCACAGCGTGCAGCTTCGGCTAACGGTACGGGTGCTTGGAGCTCGGCGCCACCGCTCCAGTCGGAGTATTTTGTGATTAAATTTCGGTTAGAAAGATCGGCAATAATCGTTGTGATTCGGTCTCGGCGCTTTGCCGGCATTTCGATGGCCCCTACAGCCGCGCCGCTAGTGATGGCCTCGAAAATCATCGACACACTATCGCTACTTACCCAAACGACATTCGAACGTGCGAGTTGAGCGGCCACGTTGTTTGAGGCTGCCTCCTGGTAACCGAGGAATGTAATATTATCTCCCGCTAAAGTTTGCAATGCCTCTCGTGTCGCGGCCGGTGTTCGTCGTGAATCGGAGATGACCCACAATTTCGCACCATCGGCTTCCAAGATAGCTCTAATTTGCACAATCAGGTGGTCTTGGTCCCAGGTGTAATGATCGGACGGTCCGCCAATCAGAATGAAACCTTGGTTACCCCGTGACGAGGTTGGTTCGATGTCATTAAGCACGCCATCAGTGACAATCGAGTGCCGTGTCGCCGCCGCTTTGTCATGTCGTGGGATCAAGCAAAGGTCGAAAAAACAAAGTGGAATATGCGGCTTCATTAGGTAGATGGTATTTCCGCCGCGTGACCGTTTAACGTTCAACATCGGCCACTGACACGTGCTTCCGGCTCCGATAATAAGGTCCGGTGCTGGCGCGTCCATAGCGAATGGCAACTTCCGTGCCACAAAATGAAAAAGGGAGATGCGTTGATCGCGGACATCAAGCGTTACTAATTCGACAGGCGTTATTTCGGCGAGAGCTCGAACCAATCCGAGGCTCTGCCGATCATGCCCTGGTTTGCTGTCATACAGTCGCCATATCACCAACATATTTTTGCCGTTGGGGTCTTGGTTTCGACGCGCCGTTATACCACCGTCAGCCAATCGCTATAGCCTTGGTGGCGGCCTTCCACGAGATCGAGGTAGCTCGACTGAAGCTGTTGCGTCACTGGCCCTGGGGTGCCGGAGCCGATAGTCCGGTTGTCTAGCTCTCGAATTGGGGTGACCTCTGCAGCAGTCCCAGTGAAAAAGGCCTCATCTGCGATGTAGACTTCGTCTCGGGTGATCCGCTTTTCAACTACGTTGTAGCCTTCTTTGAGTGCCAGTTGTAAGACGGTGTCGCGCGTGATCCCCTCGAGTGCCGACGTTAGTTCGGGAGTGTAAATAATGCCGTTACGTACGATAAAGATATTCTCGCCACTACCTTCAGCGACCATGCCATCGCTATCCAGCAATAGCGCTTCGTCATACCCTTCGCGGACCGCTTCCTGCAGGGCAAGAATCGAGTTGATGTAATTACCGCAAGCTTTCGCCTTGCACATGACGCTGTTAACAAGGTGTCGCGTATACGACGATGTTTTGATGCGGATTCCCTGCGTCAGCGCGCCGGAGCCTAGATACTCGCCCCATACCCACGCCGCAACACTCACATGAACGGAGAGGTTCTCTGCGTGTAAGCCCATTCCTTCAGATCCGAAATATACCAACGGTCGGATATAAGCGGTGTCGAGATGATTCTCAATCACGCTATCAATACATGCTTGACGAATCTCATCGCGGCGATAAGGGATCGACATCTCTAGGATATGTGCGGTGTCAAATAACCGCCGTACATGGTCGTCGAGGCGGAATATCGCTGTGCCAAGTTTCGTTTTATAGGCGCGAATCCCCTCAAAGGCCCCGACACCGTAGTGCAGTGTATGCGTCAAAACGTGAACTTGGGCGTCGCGCCACGGCAACATTTCGCCGTCCATCCAAATCACGCCGTCTCTGTCGGCGTAGCTCATTTTTCTTCTCCCTAGGGCACTTCCTGCTTGCCCAACTGGTTTAACTTATTGCGTTTCAAATATTCTTTTCCAAAGTTTCGTTACCGCCGTGCGATGACCACGAAATGTCGAATCGGCAACTAGACTATTAATCTCCTGCAGCGTGCATTGGTGGATTTCCGCACGATAGGCAACATAAGCATCGTGTAATGTTGCACCACCCTCCGCGCTAAGGAATTCAAGGCGGGTGAGAACCTCAAGCAATCGTAGGTTATCAGTAAATGCAAGAAGTTCGTGTCGATCGTGAGCCCAACGAAGAACCGTATATTGCACCATAAATTCGATATCAGTGATACCTCCGACCCCTTGTTTTAAATCGAAAAATTTTGCGTTTGAGCGATCGAGCTCCGCGCGCATTCGCTCGCGCATCTCAATAATCTCGGCCCGCAGTTTTTCTGGGTCGCGAATCCGGGTCAAAGTCTCAGCGCGGATACGGTCGAATTCGACAGCCACATCAGTCGCACCTGCGATTGTGCGGGCCCGGATTAATGCTTGATGCTCCCAGGTCCACGCGTTGCGTCGTTGGTATTCCCGAAAGGCTTTTACGGAACTCACGAGTAGTCCGGACGCGCCGCTCGGGCGTAATCGTGTATCCACCTTATACCCTCGACCGGCCGCCGTTTGGGTGGTTAAATAATGGATGATACGTTGCGCCAATCGGGTAAAGTAGACGTTGTTATCTATGGGTCGTGATCCGTCGGTTACTTGCTTTGTGCCACTTCCGTCGTGAATGAAGACAAGATCAAGATCTGATCCATACCCAAGTTCGAACCCGCCAAGCTTGCCATAAGCGATGATGGCAAACGCTACCTTTCTCGAAACTCCGTCCACAACACAATGTGGCTCACCGTGTTTTTCTTGCAATATGTGCGTTGCTTTTGCGAGCACGTGGTGTAGTAACGCTGCGGCAATAAAAGATAGCTGATTACTAACCTCGGCAATCGGGAATTGATCCATCATGTCGCTTGCGGCGACCCTTAATACCTGTTGGTTTTTGAAATCGCGCAAGGCATCCATAATTTTCTCTATGTCGGTTGGAGCACATGCCGTAAGCATGACCCCCAGTTGATCGACGAGTTCATTACAGTTCGGTGGGGCGAACAAGATCTCTGGATCTAGAAGCTCATCAAGTAACAGGGGGTGTTGGGTAATTTGCCGTGCAATCCATGGACTCCTATCGTATAAGTCGATTACCCGACACAATGCCGCCGGGTGATCGGCAAGTAGCGAAAGGTATACCGAGCGACGCGCTATCGCCTCAATTAGCTCAGCCAATCGCGGAAGTGTCTCGACGTTTCGAGTGCGCTCGCCCGCCGTCTCGATGAGCCGTGGCATGACCAGGTTTAGACGTTTGAATGCCTCCTGACTTAGTCGCGATAAAAACCGTGGATTCCTCAGCCGCTCGATGAACTCATAGCCTATGTTCGGGGCGCCGAAACCGAGAGCCTTTAGGCTACTTAAGTCTCGCTCCTTATTTTCCCACAGAGTCTTGGCAATAGAGCGATCCATGTTGGCCGCTTCATCTGGCCCTAAGAGTTCGCGGAAACACCGTTGCACATTTTCTCGGTGTATATTCAAAGCCTCGATGAACTCGCTATAAGAGGGGTAGCCCATACCGAATGCGAGCCGCTGTTGTTCTGTATTTTCATCGGGCAATTTATGGGTTTGATGATCGTTGACTTGCTGCAGACGATGCTCTGTTTGGCGCAGAAAATAATAAGCCTTTATAAGTGCGCGGGCGTCGTTAAGGTTGATGAGTTCGAGCTCTGTGCAGGCTTCGATGACAGGTACAATTTCGCGTTTTTGCAAACGGGGTTCACGTCCGCCGCGAATCAGCTGGAAGGTTTGCCCAATAAATTCAACTTCTCGGATTCCACCTGATCCAAGTTTTACGTTGTCGTCAAGATCACGACGCGCAACTTCGGCATTAATCAATGCTTTCATTTCGCGAACCGTGCTTAGTGCCCCGTAGTCGAGATATCGGCGGTACACAAAAGGCTGCAACACAGCCCTTAGCTTGGCTTGTTCTAGGGTTGTGCCAGTAATGATCCGAGCCTTTATTAGAGCGTAGCGCTCCCAATCTCGACCATGCAACTGGTAGTAATGCTCCAGGGCGTCAAAGCTCGAACTTAACGGGCCACTTTCCCCAAACGGCCGTAGCCGCGTGTCCACACGGAAGACGAAACCATCCGCGGTCTTTTCATTAAGCAATGCGATGAATTGTTGACCAAGCTTGTCGAAAAATTCTTGGTTAGAAATTTCTCGGCCACCGCGGGTGAAGCCGGCTCCCGCAAAGGCGAAGATCAGGTCGATGTCAGAAGAGAAGTTCAGCTCGTTCGCACCTAGTTTTCCCATTCCAATGATGTTCATAGAGACGGGCGCGCCGTCAGTGGTATAAGGTCGCCCAAAACGCTTTACCAGTTGCCGAGTAGACCAATCGATTCCGCAAGTTATGCACGCGTCGGCGAGGTTGCTGAGTTCGCTCGTTATTTCGGCGACATCAACGCCACAGACGATATCTCGCCAGGCAATTCGGGCAAGTTCGCGATTTCGAAAACGGCGCATTAGGGGGTAGGCTTCAATTTCCTCAGAGTTAGCTAAACCGTCTGCCAACTTTTCAAAATAATATTGATGTGGCCGAGGTAATACTTCAACGCTAAGAATTTCATCTATGAACCATCTCGGATCGCCCACAGCAAGCTCGGCGACGAAGGGGCTTGCAGCCCAGGCTGCTTTGACGATTCCGAATTTCTGAGTAGGGAGGTCAAGAGCACGCGCTCGGCACCCATCGAGAAAGCGATCTTGAAGGCGTTTTGTTTGCCGGTGCAATACTTCGGGAATTGGGTGGCTTGCTTGAATCATTGGGCAAAGTAGGGTGCTTTACATACGTCAGAACGAATCCGCAAGGTTCTCATCCCAATAGCTACTCGTGCGTGCCGTGCTGATTTATAACAGTTAACACTCGGTCAACGCCGTTTTGCCAAGACTTAGGCGGTGTTCTTATTTATCAAGATTGTAGACCTTCCCTTAGCGATTCCCGATGGAATTGTTAATGCGAGCACTCAAATAGCGGCCTATTAGCAGGCGTCTAATCTTCGCGCTGATAATTTCCTTCGATGGTATGCGGTGGAGACTGATAGGCCCGTGCTTTGGCGTTTACTTCTGGTCGATTTAGAAAATGACACAATAAAAATTTTGCCGCTGGTTGACGGATGCCGGGCACCAACACAATAAAGCCAATCACATCTGTAAGGAATCCTGGGGTCAGTAGCGTTATGCCGCTCAATAGCAAAAGCACGCCTTCCACCAATTCAACCGCAGGCAAGTTTCCTGCTTGGGTCGCCGCGTGTACCTTCGAGAGCGTTTGCAAACCTTGCAAGCGCAACAACCACATGCCAAGTATGGCGGTTATGATAACCAGCAGCACAGTGGTGCCGGCTCCTATCATCTGCCCGACTGAGATCAAGAGGTACATTTCCAGCAATGGAACGCCAAGTAGCAGGAACAACAGTACGGTGAATGGGGAAATTCGATTGGCAAACATAGCTCACTATATGGGACGAAGCTCTCGGAATACAATAGTGGGCAGGATTGCGACGATGCCGAGTAAATCCGGCATTACAATGAACTCTCGGTAGCCAATATGGTCCCTACCGAACCTACACTTAGAGCACTTGATTGAATGTATAGGCGTCGGTTTTTTATTAAATTATCAATAGCGTTAGCTATGTTTGTCCTCGCTAGTGGTCAGGCTAGGGCACTTGAGGCGATTGGATGGCTTGATTACAACAATGCCTTTGACGTTGGGCAAGACCTATTGCACCCTGAAGAAGCGTTTCGATTTTCCCATGCGCTTGAGGCCGATGGTATCTTACGACTCAGCTGGGATATTGCTGAAGGGTACTACCTATACCGGGACAAATTTGCTGCTATATCAGACAGCGTCGAAGTCGCAGTCGGGGAGTTAGAACTACCGCCCGGAATTGTGAAGGACGACCCCGATTTCGGCAATGTCGCGATCTACAAAAAAACTGCGCATCTAAGCGTTCCGATTGCGGTCGGTGCGAATGCGCCAAGTAGTCTGCCCTTGCGGGTTACCTATCAAGGCTGTGCTGAAGATCGGATATGTTATCCGCCGATTAAGAAAGATATCCAGATATTTATAGGATCCTTGCTTACACCACTACGTGCGGCTGGGGCTTCAGATACGGTAGCGCGCTCTGTTTCACCAATTATGTCGGCCGATGCAATCGCAGCACGCCTGACGGATCGCTCGTTCCTCGCTGTAGTAGCCGCTTTTTTTGTTTTTGGACTGGCCCTTTCGTTTACGCCATGTGTATTCCCGATGGTCCCAATCCTATCTGGCATTATTGTTGGGCAGGCCCGGGCAACGTCGTTCAAGCGCGGTTTAGCGCTTTCGGCGGTTTACGTATTGGCGGTCGCTGTAACCTACGCCCTGATTGGTCTTCTGGCAGGATTATTCGGGCATAATTTACAGGCTATTTCGCAGCGGCCCATTGTACTGATCGGTTTTAGCCTGGTCTTCATCGTCTTGGCTTTGTCGATGTTCGGATTTTATACGTTGCAACTGCCAAGCGCCCTGCAAACTCATATTGATCGTTATAGTAGGTCGCAAGAAGGCAGCAATTTCCTCGGCGTCGCTGTTATGGGCGTGCTATCTGCAATCATTGTCGGCCCTTGCGTCGCGCCTCCACTCGCGGGCGCTCTGATATATCTAGGGCATCAAGGTAGCCCGCTGGTTGGAGGAGCGGCTTTGTTCTCTATGGGCATAGGGATGGGTGTGCCGCTGCTGGCGGTTGGTGCCTCTATGGGGAAACTATTACCAAGAACGGGGCCGTGGATGGAAGTAGTAAAGCGCGTTTTTGGAGTCGCACTCCTTGGCGTGGCAATTTGGTTTCTAGGGCGAATATTGCCAGGACCGGTGTCGTTGTTTTTATGGGCGTTGTTGATCATAACCATGGCAGTCTTTGTAGGCGCGCTCGCTAAGATGAGAGGACCAACCCCTGCTTGGCGTCGTTTATCTAAGGGCGTAGGCCTAGCACTGTTATGCTACGGCGCGGTCCTCATTGTTGGTGCCGGTGTAGGTGCTGACGATCCATTTGACCCCTTAAAACCGCTGACCCGCGACGGTGGTGAGAAACACGAATTGGCGTTTGCATCGATCAAGGGTCTTGCGGGGTTAACTGCTGAGTTTGAACGGGCCCGCGCGTTGGGCCAGCCGGTAATGCTGGATTTCTATGCTGATTGGTGCGTCGAATGTAAATACATGGAGCGCGATACCTTCGCAGACAGGGATGTGGAGGCTGCTTTATCAGCAGTAGTGCTGCTGCGTGCGGACGTGACGGCGAATGATGAGGTTGATCAGTCCCTGCTGAGGAATTTCGATTTATTCGGACCGCCGGCGATACTGTTCTTCGACCCGCATGGGGCAGAGTACCGCAAACTGCGAGTAGTTGGCTTCGTCGGGCCTGCAGATTTTTCCGCCCACATCACTCAACTAACAGGACGACGCAAACTTTGAGGGCGGGGCGACAGGTTGGTTTCTTTTTTTGTCTTTGCCTGTTGCTTGCCTACGGAGGCTACAAGGTCGGAACGTCAGCCGACGACACGCGCCGCGCCGCGACGGCCGCTGATCATGTTGAACTTAAGGATCATTCTTTAGCGCATTGGTCGTTTGATGATCTCCATGGTCAACGGAGGCATATGAACGAATGGGCAGGGAACCTTCTAGTAGTTAATTTTTGGGCTACCTGGTGCCTACCGTGTCGGCGCGAAATCCCGGGGTTCATAGCATTACAAGATCGTTTCCGAGATCAACCAGTACAATTTATCGGTATCGCTTTTGACGCGATAAACCCAGTGCGTATTTACGCCGACGAACTCAAGATCAACTATCCGTTGCTGGTGGGCGAGGACAATGTCATCGAATATATGGTATCGCTCGGCAATAACATTGGTGCGCTCCCCTTTTCCGCATTGATTGATAAAAATGGCAAGGTATTAAAAACTCATCAAGGCGAATGGACCGAATCCGACGTAGAGAAAGCCATCCGCGCCGCTTTATGACGGGGTTTTTGGTGTTGACGCCCCGGGCCTCGCGTGCATTACTAAGTTACCTTGCATTGCCTTCTCATCAAGAAAAATACTCGATCGCGCTCGAAAAAGCGTACATCTTCGCCTAAAATATGCTAAACTGCCGGTTTGTCGAAACGACGAAAAGTTAGTTTTGCGAACGCCAATGATAAAGATTTTGCTTATAAACGGACCTAATCTAAACCTTTTAGGGGAGCGTGAACCAGAAACTTACGGTGTTTCAACATTGGTGGAGATAGAGGCAAAACTTGTTAGGCAAGCCAGCTCTGCTGGTGCGGAGTTGGTTACGTTCCAAAGTAATGCTGAACATGAAATTATTGATCGCATTCATGCTGCAAAAGTAGGCGGGACGAGATTTATAATTATTAATCCTGGCGCGTTGACGCACACAAGTATTGCGCTGCGAGATGCTCTGCTGGGCGTCGCAATTCCGTTTATAGAGGTACACCTGTCGAACATCCACGCGCGCGAGGGATTCCGACAAAACTCATATCTAGCAGACATTGCTGTAGGCGTGATAACTGGCCTCGGTAGGCGCGGTTACGAATTCGCGTTACAGGCGGCCCTGGACATAGATCACCGCACCGCGTGAACGCGGTCAACCTAAGCAACAGATTAATCACAAAAGCAGGGGTCCAGATGGACATACGAAAGGTTAAGAAGCTGATTGAGTTGTTGCAAGAGTCCGGAATCGCTGAAATCGAGATCAAAGAGGGAGAAGAATCTGTCCGAATCTCTCGAGCTATCGCCGAATCCTCCACAAGCCGGCCGCCGATTATTCATAACTCTCCGGTCGCACCGCTTGCATCAAATTCTCGGGAGAGCCAGGTTAATTTGAGTGACGGCCATATTGTTTCTGCTCCGATGGTAGGGACTTTTTATGGCGCGCCTTCACCTGATAGCGAACCGTTCGTTAAAGTCGGTCAAGTGGTGCGTGACGGTGACCCGCTTTGTATCATTGAAGCGATGAAAATCATGAACCCAATCGAAGCAGATCGTGCTGGAACGATTACCGCTGTGCTGGTCGAAAACGGCAACCCGGTGGAATACGAGCAACCGTTATTTGTAATCGATTAGCCGGCGTCGAAAATCTCCATGCTCGATAAAGTAGTGATTGCCAACAGAGGCGAAATTGCTCTCAGGATCTTACGTGCTTGTCATGAGCTTGGGATAAAAACAGTCGCTGTACATTCCTCGGCGGACCGTGATCTCATGCATGTACGTCTAGCCGATGAATCGGTTTGTATCGGCCCCTCGAGCCCAGCCGATAGTTATCTAAATATTCCTGCCATACTTAGTGCAGCAGAGGTTACAGATGCAGTTGCGATCCATCCGGGCTATGGATTTCTCTCCGAAAATGCGGATTTCGCTGAACGGGTCGAAAAAAGTGGTTTTATTTTTATTGGGCCCCAGCCCGAGACGATCCGATTAATGGGTGACAAACTCTCAGCGATCAAGACAATGAAACGCGCTGGGATTCCCTGTGTGCCGGGCTCGGACGAGATACTCGGTGACGACATGTCGACCAACATAAAAGTGGTACGTGACATCGGTTATCCTGTGATTTTAAAAGCCTCGGGGGGCGGTGGTGGGCGCGGGATGCGGGTCGTCCACGCCGAAGCGGCATTGCCAAGTGCGATTGGCTTGACTCGTGGTGAGGCACTTTCAGCTTTTAAAAACGATTCCATATACGTTGAAAAATTTCTCGAGAAACCTAGGCATGTCGAATTCCAGGTTATGGCAGACGTGTACGGCAACGCCGTCTGTCTTGGCGAACGCGATTGCTCAATGCAGCGACGGCATCAAAAAATAATTGAGGAAGCGCCGGCGCCCGGAATCGATCAGGAAACGCGAATCATGATGAGCCAGCGATGTGTTGATGCGTGCCGCGAGATTAACTATCGAGGTGCAGGCACATTTGAATTTTTATATCAGAACGGAGAGTTTTATTTTATTGAGATGAACACCCGAGTGCAGGTAGAACATCCTGTTACGGAACTAGTAACGGGCATCGACATCGTTAGAGAACAACTATCGATCGCAGCAGGAAATACGTTGTCGTTCACTCAGGCTGATGTTGTAGTGCGTGGACACGCGGTAGAGTGCCGCATCAATGCGGAAGATCCGGTTTTGTTTCGGCCCAGCCCTGGAACGATAAAGTTATTTCATCCCCCAGGAGGCCCGGGTGTCCGCGTTGATTCTCATGTTTACAGTGGATATGTTGTGCCGCCCTATTACGATTCTCTGATTGCGAAACTACTGGTGCACGGCGACTCTCGCCCGGCAGCGCTTGCACGCATGTCAAATGCCCTAAGCGAAATCGTTGTTGACGGAATCGATACTAACATCCCGCTCCATCGGGACCTGATCGACGATGCGGCTTTCGCAGCTGGAGGAACAGACATTCATTACCTGGAAAGTAAAATTACGTAGTGGCCGATTTTTGGTTGAGCTACAGTTGCTGCGTTCAAGAGGTAGATGTGGCGATAGCCGAAATGTGCCTACAGGAGGCGGGTGCGCTATCAGTTAGTTGCGCAGCCGGTGCAAACGAAGGGATCGTTGTCGAGAAGTTAGAGGGGCTATTACCCCTGTGGCCTGTGTGTAGAGTGTCCGGGCTGTTTGCCCCAGAAGTTAAGCCTGAGAGCATTGAGAAGGTTTTCGATGCACATGGAGTCCTCCCACTTCAGGCCGGCATCACGAAGGTGCCAGCGCGAAATTGGCATGATTTGTGGCGGGATCAATTTTCCCCGCAGCGCTTTGGCGATGAACTTTGGGTCTGTCCAACATGGAGGAAACCGCCGAAAGATGCAAAATCAGTGGTCCTTATTGATCCGGGGATGGCATTTGGTACCGGTAATCATGAGACAACTGCTTTGTGCTTGGAGTGGCTTTCGATGTGCGAAGCGGTGGTGGGTGCAACGGTGCTCGATTATGGTTGCGGATCAGGAATCATCGGCCTTGCAGCAGCTAAACTCGGCGCGGCTGAAGTCACGGCCGTTGATATCGATGATGCCGCACGTAAGGTCTGCCAGCACAACGCAATTCTAAATGGGTTATCAAATACCATAATTGGCGATCCGTCTATTGCCAATGGACATCGCTACGATATTGTTGTGGCAAATATTTTACTTGAACCTTTAGTCCAACTATCCGATCACCTTAGTCGGCTCACATATCCTGGCGGACATATCGTGTTGTCAGGAATATTAGTTGAACAAATACCAACGCTTTTGGCGGCCTACTCAGGCAAGTACAATATGGAGCCTTGTAAGCGGGATGGTGATTGGGCGCTACTCACAGGCACTTTACATGACACCTGACCAAACCTATTAGAGCGTCGTAGGTTGGGAAGACGAAAGGGTAATCGTTTACGTCTCACCTGCTGGCGAACATAAGCACCCTTGCGGCCGAGGTGTGCGTGTGACCGCGGAAACAGTTGAAACATCGTAGTAAATAGAGTGTTTTCGGTGGGTGGTGTCAGTGCGGTTATGATTAGTTTCGCACCCGCCCTTCTTTTGAGAAGGTATTAAACCGAAAATTATCCCTTAGACCCTTTCGTCGATTCTTGAATGTGGCTATTATCTGCCCTGGCAGGTTGAAAATTCGAATCTAACGAATAAAGCCATGCCTTTAGCTGCGGCAATGAAGCAGCCACTACCCGGTGTACTCCGTAAGGTTGAATAAAGAATAATGGACTGACCCCCATTAGCGGCGGACAGTTTTCTCTAAAAACAACGGATCTGGATGGTTAGGGACTGAAGTGTTTAGTCTTGGAAAGTTTAAATTCGATTGTCCGATAATACTCGCCCCAATGGCGGGGGTCAGCGACAGAGTGTTCCGTAATATTTGTCTAGAAAACGGTGCAGATTACACCGTGTCGGAAATGGTGACGAGCGACCCGAGGCTTCGCACAAGTGTAAAAACTCGCCGACGACTACAAAATGTCGGTAGCGGTGGGATCCGGATTGTGCAAATTGCCGGTGCCGAGCCGACTACTCTTGCCACCGCTGCTTGCTACTTCGTCGATCACGGTGCCGATGTTATCGACATTAATATGGGTTGCCCAGTGAAAAAGGTGTGTAATCAAATGGCAGGCTCAGCCCTAATGCGTGACGAACGCTTAGTAGCGTCATTGCTCGAGGCAGTGGTTACCGCCGTTACAGTACCCGTGACACTAAAAATGCGGACGGGTTGGGATCTTAAGCATAGGAACGCACCAACCATTGCCCACATTGCTCAAGACATAGGGGTGCAGTTACTGACCGTTCATGGCCGAACCCGAGATTGTAGGTTTAAAGGGCATGCCGAGTTTGACACCATTGCGCAAATAAAATCGGATTTGACGATCCCGGTCATAGCGAACGGCGACATATGTGGTGTGCATCAGGTAAATGAAGTGCTGAACTATACAAAGTGTGACGGCTTAATGATCGGACGTGCCGCACTCGGTAATCCGTGGATATTTGGGAAAATGAAGGCGGCGCTGCGAGGTCTCGTTATTCCAAAATTTCCGACGCGCGAGCAAGTCGTTGCTATGATGAAACACCACGTGACCGCTTTACATGAATTTTACGGGGATCGAGTTGGCTCACGGGTTGCTCGAAAACACATCGGATGGTACTCGGAACACTTCGGTGACGGAAAAGCGTTTCGCAAAATCTTTAATCAGATTGAATCGGCACCGTCCCAACTTTTAATGCTTGATAATTACTATTCTAACGCACAAGGAATGCTGGCCGCATGAGCGCAAATACCGGGACGACGCCAATCGGAGTGGTAACCCAACCCTACAAAAATGAATCCCGACCGTTAGCCGTGCACGTCCGCGCGTCCCTTGAGCGGTACTTCGATGAATTGAACGGACAAGCACCAAGTGAGCTATACGACCTCGTCTTATCAGAAATCGAACAACCGCTATTAGAGGTCGTGATGGAGCGGACGCGCGGTAATATTTCTAAAGCCGCTACCTTTCTTGGTTTGAATCGGGCGACCTTACGTAAGAAGCTACAAAAATATCGTATTAACAATTAGTTAATTCTTTTAACCGCGACACAACTTGCGGGAAGGTTAGTTGTAACGGCTAAAAATTAGCGAGAGCACCCCTTATTACAAAAGGGCTAGTCCGTGACTAAAAAAAAGCAAGTCAAATTAGCGTTAATTAGCGTATCTGATAAACGAGGGATTGTTGACTTCGCAAAGCAACTTTATGCGCTAGGTATAAAGATCCTATCTACAGGGGGAACCGCGAAACTAATACGTGAGCGGGGTATCCCGGTAACCGATGTTGCAGAATACACCGCGCAGCCGGAGATAATGAGTGGGCGAGTTAAAACACTGCATCCAAAAATTCATGGCGGAATATTAGCTCGGCGGGGCCAAGATGATGAGGTAATGGCGGACTATGGTATCCAGCCCATCGACTTAGTCGTGGTCAACCTATATCCATTTGAAGAGACCGTGGCTAAATCAGACTGTACGCTTCTCCAGGCGATAGAGAATATCGATATCGGGGGGCCAAGCATGGTGCGAGCGGCCGCGAAAAACTATAGTGACGTAACCGTTTTGGTCGATGCGGATGACTATCCGGCAATAATTACATCCTTGAATAGCGGTGGAGTGGACGCAGCTTCTCGGTTTGCCTTGGCCTCCAAAGCCTTTTCCTATGTCGCAGACTACGACGCGGCGGTAGCGGACTACCTACAATCGCAAACGACCAAAAACGAATTTCCGCAG
The DNA here is from genome assembly GCA_964342175.1 of uncultured Enterobacteriaceae bacterium. Lineage (GTDB taxonomy): Bacteria > Pseudomonadota > Gammaproteobacteria > UBA11873. The sequence goes on from CAYFFH010000002.1 coordinate 22,205, forward strand.
CACCTCCGTCTAAAGATGCACAAGAAACAGGATCTCCGTTATGGCGAAAACCCACACCAACGGGCATGTTTTTATATTGAAGACGAACTCCCGGATGCGAGTATTGCGGATGCGTTGCAACTCCAAGGCAAGGAGCTGTCGTTTAACAACATCGCCGATACCGACGCCGCGATTGAATGTGTTTGGGCATTTGACGATCCGGCCTGCTGCATCGTGAAGCATGCAAATCCTTGTGGGGTTGCCGAGGCCGGATCAATTGCTGAAGCGTATGAACTAGCGTACTCGACTGATCCAACTTCGGCGTTTGGGGGTATTATAACTTTTAACCGAGAGCTTGATTCTGACACGGCTGAAAGAATCACCAGCCGGCAGTTTGTCGAAGTCGTAGCCGCCCCGTCAATTTCTGATGCGGCTCGAGAAATTTGCGCAACGAAGGACAACCTACGGCTACTAAGCTTAGGTAACCGAAGTAGTGACCCGAGGCCTCAATGGGACTATAAACGTGTTAATGGCGGCCTCCTCGTTCAAAACCAGGATCTATTAGGGCACGCGTTTGCACCAGGCGAGTTGACGATTGCGAGCCGACGTGCACCGAGTGATACGGAGATGCGTGATCTATTGTTCGCCTGGCACGTCGTGAAAAGTGTCAAGTCAAACGCAATCGTCTACGCTAAAAACCGCCGGACTATTGGCGTGGGTGCGGGACAGATGAGCCGCGTCTATAGTGCTCGCATCGCCGCAATTAAGGCCTCCGATGAAGGACTTGAAGTCGCAGGTTCGGTGATGGCCTCCGATGCGTTCTTTCCATTTCGCGACGGCCTCGATTCGGCGGCTGAGGTCGGTATAAAGGCGGTCATTCAACCTGGTGGCTCAATGCGCGACGAAGAGGTTATAGCGAGCGCAGACGAACATGGTATGGCGATGGTATTTACTGGTATGAGACATTTTCGACATTGATGATAACAACTGACAAAACATGAAAGTACTAATCATTGGCGGTGGCGGAAGAGAACACGCATTAGCGTGGAAAGTTTCACAATCAGATCAGGTCAAACAAATATATTGTGCCCCTGGGAATGCAGGAACAGCCTCAGAGGGAAAAGTCAAAAATGTCCCGATCGATTCGAACGATATCGACGGGCTTGTCTCTTTTGCCACGGATAAAGAAATAGATCTCTCCATTGTTGGTCCTGAAGCGCCGTTGGTTGCAGGGGTGGTTGATGTTTTTAGGCTTGCAGGATTACGTTGCTTTGGTCCGAACCGGTTAGCCGCCGAACTCGAGGGCTCGAAGGCCTATATGAAAGATTTCCTTAAACGCCACAAGATCCCAACCGCTGAGTTTGAGACTTTTGACGATGTAGACAAAGCACATCGGTATATTGAGAGCAAACCCGTCCCAATCGTTATCAAGGCCGATGGGTTAGCTGCAGGCAAAGGCGTCGTTATCGCGAAGACGCACGCGGAAGCGTTAGAAACGGCTGCGGCTATGCTCTCTGGTGCAGCCTTTGGTAGCGCTGGACGACGAATCGTGGTGGAGGAGTTTCTTGTGGGTGAAGAGACTAGCTTTATAGTGATGACGGATGGGGAAAATATCACTACGTTCGCTTCATCACAGGATCATAAAGCACGTGATGATGGGGATGAAGGTCCGAATACTGGAGGCATGGGTGCGTATACTCCGGCGCCAGTCGTCGACGCAAAAATGCATGCGCGAATTATCGACGATGTGATCAAACCAACACTCGTCGGTATGGCCGCGGATCGACGCCCCTACCAGGGCTTCCTTTATGCTGGTTTGATGATCGGCGATGATGGCGTACCTAGGGTGCTCGAGTACAACTGTCGTTGTGGGGATCCGGAAACGCAACCAATTATGGTGCGACTTCGCTCGGATCTAGCGGAGGCATGTATTGCACTACTTGATGGGCGTGGCGCAGAGGTAGAGCTTGACTGGGATGATCGGGTCGCATTGGGAGTTGTGATCGCGTCTCGTGGTTACCCGAGTAGTTACGAGAAAGGGCACCGCATCGAAGGCTTGGGCCGAAGCGGGAACGAGGGCACGTATGTTTTTCATGCTGGTACATCTCTAAGAGACGGTGCCGTGGTGAACGCGGGTGGCCGAGTACTCTGTGTGGTAGGTCTCGGTGACACAATCAGAAAAGCCCAAAAAACAGCCTATAATAGGGTCAAGGAAATTTCTTTTGACGGGGCGTTCTATCGGCACGATATCGGCTATCGGGCTATCGCCCGGGAAATTGTCTAGGCTGGCCTCTTCGATTCTCTAGGTACTATGTTTCACCTGTCCAAGAGAGGAAGTTTTTCAATAAGCGCAAGCCTGCGTCGGCGCTCTTTTCTGGGTGGAATTGGGTCGCGAAAGCAGTGCCGGAAGCAAGTGCCGAGACGAACGTGTCAATATATGTAGTCTCTCCCATCGTGACTGCGTCGTCGTTCGGCACCACGTAGTAGCTGTGCACGAAATAAAATCGACTGCCATTCGGAATTCCTGCAATTAGCGGATGCGATTTCCTCCAACGCACCTGATTCCAGCCCATATGCGGGATTTTTTTTGGTGTACCGTCAACATTTGGGCTGGCGCAAGCGCGAAATCGACGCACCGTTCCAGGGAATAAGTCGAGGCATTCGACGCCATCATCTTCTTCGCTAGCGCTCATCAACGATTGCAAACCCAGACAGATCCCCAAAAAAGGGCGAGAGTTTATTCCGGCCCTTAATACCTCGATCAGACCTCCGGCTTGCAAGCTTTGCATACAGTCTCCAATCGCACCCTGTCCAGGAAATACAATTCGATCTGCGCGCAAGATTTCTTTTGCATCGCTGCTAATAATGATTTGGTGTTGTCCGTCAGCGACATATTCAAGCGCCTTCGTAACAGAACGCAGGTTGCTACTCCCGTAATCGACTACGGCGACGTTAGAGCGCATATCTCACCAGAGTTATTGGATTAAAGTGAGCCTTTGGTAGAGGGCATTTCACCGACTATGCGCGGATCCGGTTCAACGGCCATACGCAAAGCACGACCGAATGCTTTGTATATGGTTTCGATGATGTGGTGTGCGTTTCGGCCGCGTATCGCATCGATGTGCAAGGTAACCTTAGCGTGGTTAGCGAATCCTTGGAAGAATTCGTGGAACAAGTCGACGTCAAAATCCCCGACCCGGGCACGTGGAAATTTAACATGATACTCAAGACCCGGCCGGCCAGATAAGTCGAGGACTACTCTAGACAAGGCTTCATCGAGCGGAACGTAGGCGTGCCCATAACGACGTATACCGGTTTTTGATCCGATTGCTTCAACGAACGCCTGGCCCACCGTAATGCCGATGTCTTCGACTGTATGATGGGCATCGATTTCCAGGTCGCCCGCCGCGTGGATTGTTAAATCTACGAGACCATGGCGTGTAACTTGATCTAGCATGTGATCGAGGAAGGGTAAACTGGTCTCAAATGAGCTTTTCCCGGTGCCATCGAGATTGATCGAAACGGTGATCTGGGTTTCTTTAGTATCACGCGTAATTGTGGCTCTACGGATGTTCATGGTCGATGCCGTGTCGATCTTGATGATGAGGGCGCGTACATTAGCAAATTACACGAGCAAATCCTATTTTGAGCCGAGGTTTAAACGAATGACTCACTCGCCTGAACTGACGGAAACCTTACCACTGATTCGAGCTTACCTTATGAGCTTGCAGGATAAAGTGTGCGCGCAGTTAGCGCTGGCGGATGGTGTCGAAACATTTATACACGACGATTGGAGCCGTGAATTAGGTGGCGGTGGACAAACGCGTGTGCTTCGCGATGGAGGCGTCTTCGAGCAAGCCGGAGTTAACTTTTCTGAAGTATTGGGCACATCGCTGCCCCCAGCTGCGACCGCAAAGCGGCCTGACCTGATCGGCCGCGCGTTTCACGCAATGGGCGTGTCTGTTGTTGTGCATCCGCTAAATCCGTTTGTTCCGACGTCACACGCAAATGTGCGCTTTTTTCTTAGTACTGCCGACGATAGTGCCCCGATTTGGTGGTTCGGTGGGGGTTATGACTTAACGCCTTATTACGGTTTTGAAGAAGATGCTTTGCATTGGCACCAAGTAGCAAAGGCGGCATGCGATCCTTTTGGATCGGATGTTTATAAAAAACACAAACGTTGGTGCGATGAGTATTTTTATATAAAGCACCGCGATGAGCAACGAGGTATCGGAGGGTTGTTTTTTGATGATTTGAATACGTGGCCGATAGATAGTTGTTTCGATTACCTCAAGAGCGTCGGAGATAGTTACCTCAATGCATATCTGCCTATTGTTGAGCGGCGCAAAGCCATGGTCAGTTCCACTAGGGAAAGAGAATTTCAACTCTATCGGCGTGGACGTTACGTTGAGTTTAATCTTGTCTACGATCGCGGCACCTTGTTTGGGTTGCAAACCGGTGGCCGTACGGAATCAATCCTCATGTCATTACCACCCTCAGTTAGCTGGCGTTATGCTTGGACTCCAGAGGAGGGTAGTCGTGAGGAAGAGTTGTACGAAAAATATTTACGACCAAGAGATTGGTTGGGCTTAGAAGGGAGGCAGTAGATATGGAATTTAAAGAATTATTTAGACGGTTGACACAACTAGATCCGGCGGCGTTAGCGGACGCGGATAAAACAATCCGGGTGATGTCGCCTGCACTCCGGCCGGTTCGATCCGGGCTTCAACTCTTAGGACGGGCTTATACCGTGCGCTGTAAAAACGATTTCTTAGCGGTTATTGCGGCGCTTGATGATGCCGACCCAGGGGACATTTTGGTGATTGATACTCAGGCGAGCGAGGTCGCCGTAGTAGGGGAACTTTTTTCATTGGAAGCCGCGAGAGCTGGATTAGGAGGAATAATTATCGATGGTTTGTGTCGCGATTTGACCACCATACGAACACTCGAGATGCCAGTATACGCCCGCGGGAGCTCACCGGTATCCGGAACCACAAATACGTTAGGTGAACGTCAAATACCGATAGATTGCGGCGGCGTTGAGGTCAACCCCGGTGACGTTGTATTTGGTGACGATGACGGCGTTATCGTTGGTAGCGTCGACGAATGGGCTGCGCTAATACCATTGGCGGAAACAATCAAAAGCACGGAACGAGCGGTGATCGAAAAACTCGAGAATGGAACAAGTCTACTGTCATTATTAAATTTTGCTGAACATTACGACCGCGTTAAGACTGGAGATAAGAAAACCAAATTGACGATTGATCTTTGAGGTTGCTATCCGATGGAACAACAAATCACTATCCACTCATTCGCGGGAACTTGGCGACTCGCAGAAGCCTATGCGGAAAGCGATGCTAAGCGCCTACCCTTTCCCCTTGGTGAGGGTACCCAAGGTCTAATTATCTACGACGAGAGGGGCTATATGTCGGCACAACTCATGAGTCCTGATCGAGCTCGATTTAGTGCACGCGATTTGGACAAAGTGCCGCTCGAAGAATTCAAGGTAGCTTATCTTGGCTATACAAGCTATTTCGGCCAGTTCACGTTGGATGTCCCACAAAAAACGGTGACCCATCATGTGCACGGTTCGCTTGCGGCAGGTTGGGTTGGCGGCGACCAGCTCCGCTATTTTGAGTTTGTTGAGGAAAGATTAGTATTGAAGACGCCGCCAATAAGGATCGCCGATGGTAGCAAGGTCATTAACACCCTGGTCTGGGGTCGGGTATAGAGCTTTAAGTTATTTAAGCTCCAGTTCTATTGGGTGTCCGTTATTTACGATGACCTTGCGGAGGTCACGTATCGCCGGAAAAATCTCGTGGTTTTGATCTTCTCCTTGGCGGTCAAAGGCAGCTTGCTCGAGTTCGCAGATCCACCGATCTTCAGCGAAGATACCGTTAGTGAACCAAATGATAAACGGCCATAAAATATTGATTATCCCTGGAATCGATGGCCGTCTTATCATCATTAGCCCGTAGGTGTGGTTACTCCTTTGAGCCTTATCAAGCGGGATATACACGTTCCAAAGATCAAGGGCGGGGTTCTCACTGCCGGCGGTCCAGAAACGCAGTGTCTGGTAGGGATACTCGGTCCGAATGGTCATTAGATCGCGATCTTCAGATGTAGCGTCGGGGCGTTTACCTAGCATAAATTTTTCACCGAGCGGTTGCGCACCACTGGATCGCTTAAAGGTGTAATCGGCCTCTATCCAATTGTCGCCTTTTCGTGCGCCCAAAAATATTGTTTTAATGCCCCCCATTAATCGCCGATGTAAAAATTGGTGATTCATATCCATTAAATTTTCATGCATAAATGACCAATGACAATCGACTCGTCGATCGAGATAGCGGGTTTTGTATTGTGGATCGCTGGCACTTGGTAGATCAGGGAATGTAACGGTGTCGGCCTTGTCGGGGTCACCTGGAAAGACGAAGACAAGACCATAAGCCTCACGGCATGGATAGCTGCGCACCCGATTTGGTTTCATCGTACACATATCTAGATACGGCACGCTCAGGCACTTGCCCGTACTATCATACGTCCAGCCGTGATAGCCGCATTTAATTGTGTTGCCGCTAACTTGGCCGACTCGCAACGGTATTTGGCGGTGTGCGCAGCGGTCTTCGAGCGCGAAAACCGAAGCAGTTTTTGGCCGGACTAAGACAATTGGGTCTCCTGCAAAGTGTACCCCGAGTGTTTTCCCCCGTTTGAGATCCTTCGATCGCGCAACGGGATACCAAAAATTCGGATGGAGTCCGGACTTACGAATATCTTGCGAAAACTTTGCTGCGGATACGTCCGTCATCCGTACGGGATTTTCTGAGATTGTCATGTTCCTTCCGAGAGGAGCGTTCTATAGCGTCACCATTGTACGCGAAATACAAGTCGAAGATGGATGCGCCGGTTTAGTAGATTCCGGCTTCGAGCCCAGCGGCGAGCACCATTCCTAAGTCGGAGCAAGCAACAAGATGGTCTTCTCGGAATTTCCCTGAAATTATGACTGGTGTCGCAACTTCTCGCCAAGACAATCCGGTAATGATACGAGACATGCTGTTGAGAGCCCCTTGGCCGTCATTTCCGGCGCGAATAAATAAGCCGTATGGTAACCCTTGGGTGTGATCAAGACAGGGGTAATAGATCGTTTCAAAGAATAGTTTCATTGCGCCCGACATATAACCAAAATTCTCGGGTGTCCCTAAGATAATGCCGCTAGCTCGCATGACGTCCTTAGGGCACGCTTCTAGTGCTGACTTTACTATTACATCGATTCCGGCGATAGCGTCATCGCGAGCACCACGGATCACCGCCTTAGCCATCCTTTCGGTCTCCCCCGAGCGGCTGTAGTACACGATCAATAGTCGTTTCTTTTCCGCCATTTTTATCCGGTTTGGTTTGTCGAGTGGAGATCGAAATCTCCCTGGGTGACTATTTTGTTACTTGTTGACCATGTACAGGCAGCTCGGTTTCGGTACGCCGCTAATTACTACAGTATCACGCTGGGGTCTGCTAGAGCTTGTGGTCGCAAAAATTGATTTGTTTATTGCAAAATTGAAATGAGGAATGCTTAGAATTCCGGTTAGGGTCTGGAGAATCGGATCAACCGGCCGAGCCGCTAGGGATTTCGATCCAGAAGGTTGCCGGGCCGTCATTGGTTAGTGACACCAGCATATTGGTTCCGAACTGTCCGGCATCCACTGGGTCGTGGGCGGCACGAGCTTGCTCTAGTAGGTAGTTGAATAAAGATCTGCTTTTCTCCAGTGGAGCGGCTGACGTAAAACTAGGTCGTGTCCCTCTTCTCGTATCGGCAGCCAAGGTGAACTGCGGTACTAAGAGCATACTGCCTGCAGTATCACGCAGGTCTCGGTTCATTTTCCCTTGTTCGTCTTGAAAGACGCGAAAGTTGAGTAAACGCGCCAGCAGCCTATCGGCATGCGATTCCGTATCACCACGTTGTACTCCGACCAGCACCAGCAGGCCAGCACCGACTGCGGCGACTATCTCGCCTTTAATCTCTACGCGTGCGTTTGTGATTCGTTGTAAGAGCCCGATCATCGGATCTGTGACGCCGAGGCAATCTTTAGACGTTGGTCACGACGGCGGTCCGGTTCCTTTAAAAAACGCTTGCGCACGCGAATAGCGGTGGGTGTTATTTCGACCAACTCATCATCATCTATGAATTCCAACGCTTGCTCTAAATCGAAGTCGATTGGTGGGGTGAGTAATAAGTTTTCGTCATTCCCGGCTGCACGGATATTATTTAGCTGCTTCGCTTTGGTTGGATTGACGACCAAGTCATTATCTCGAGAGTGGATCCCAACTATCATCCCTTCGTACACCTCATCAGCATGGCCGATAAACAAGCGGCCGCGGTTCTGAAGATTGAAAAGGGCATAGGCCAGCGCTTTGCCCGCGCCATTGGAAATCAAAACCCCGTTACTTCGGTTTCCTATAACACCGGACTTACGTGCGGCAAAACATTGAAACGTGTGATACATGAGTCCGGCGCCCGACGTTGAAGTAAGAAACTCGGTACGAAACCCGATCAAACCTCGAGCCGGGATCGTATAATCGAGCCGTACCCGACCGTTCCCATCTGGTTGCATTTGGCGTAATTCACCTTTACGTTCACCGAGAAGCTGCATCACCGTGCCCTGGTGTTCAATAGGTACATCGACGCTTAATTGTTCGTAAGGTTCGTGTTCGATCCCATCTATTATTTTTATGATAACTTCCGGGCGGCCAACAGAGAACTCATAACCTTCACGGCGCATGTTTTCCATCAGGATAGCGAGGTGCAACTCGCCGCGACCCGATACGATGTTACGTTTAGGATCGTCGGTCGGCTCGACTTTTAGGGCGACGTTGTGTATCAACTCTTGCTCCAGACGGGCTGTGATTTGGCGACTGGTTACGAATTGTCCGTCACGGCCTACCAATGGAGAATCGGAGACTTCGAAAGACACGCTAACGGTTGGTTCATCGACAATGAGTGGGGGTAAGGCTTCCAATGTCTCGGGGTCACATAAGGTGTCAGAAATACGAATCTTGTCGATGCCCGTGATCGCGATGATATCGCCAGCACCAGCCTCCAAGCGTTGCTCCCTGGTCAAGCCGTTAAACCCGAGTACCTCGAGGATTTTTGCATTGCGTTGTTCCCCTGCACTTGAAATGAGGGTGACTGCTTGTCCTTGTCGAATGGTGCCACGCTGGACACGGCCAATGCCTATTGCGCCGACGTAACTTGAATAGTCTAGTGAACTGATCTGCATTTGGAAGGGCCCACTGTCAGTTACATCAGGTGGTGCTACAGAGTCCAAAATCATTTCGAACAGGGCATTCATATCCTTCTCTTTTCCATCCGGTTTCAACCTTGCATAGCCCAAGGTTGCCGACGAATAGATAACAGGAAAATCTAGCTGCTCGTCCGTAGCTCCCAGGCTATCGAATAATTCGAATGTTTGATTTAAGACCCAATCTGGCCGCGCGCCATCGCGGTCGATCTTGTTGATGACGACTATGGGACGCAGGCCGCGCGCGAAGGCTTTCTGCGTTACGAATCGTGTCTGCGGCATGGGGCCGTCGACGGAGTCGACTAGTAGTAGTACCGAATCGACCATCGACAGAATGCGCTCTACCTCGCCACCGAAATCTGCATGGCCAGGGGTATCGACGATATTGATGCGGAAGCCCCGCCAGCCAATCGCAGTATTTTTCGACAAAATCGTAATGCCACGTTCACGCTCAAGATCATTGCTGTCG
>CAYFFH010000003.1:0-26562 GCA_964342175.1 uncultured Enterobacteriaceae bacterium
CACCGTCTTTCGTGACGGTCGGTGCGCCGAAGCTCTTTTCGAGGACTACGTTACGACCCTTCGGGCCGAGAGTTTGTTTGACCGCATTGGCCAGTATGTTGACGCCGGCCGCCATGTGCTGGCGCGCGTCATCCGAAAAACGGACTTCTTTAGCTCCCATTTGTCATTTCCTCTGAAATTTGGTTGGACATTGCCGATGCTTTAGGCGTCGATAATTGCCATGATGTCGTCTTCACGCATCACGAGTAGGTCGTCGTCGTCGACTTTTACTTCAGTACCGGAGTATTTTCCGAAAAGTACTTTGTCGCCGACTTTGAGGTCGAGCTTGCGTACTTCGCCGTTCTCGAGCATTTTGCCGTTGCCGACAGCAACGACTTCGCCTTTGGAAGGCTTTTCGGTGGCCGAATCTGGAATCACGATACCACCGGCGGACGTTGTATCTTCCTCGGTCCGTTTGATCACCACACGATCGTGTAATGGGCGAATTTTCATCTGAATTGTCTCCTTAAATCCTATGTAACTTCATGATATACTGGGACATTAGTTGTTTTTATTAGCACTCTCTGTTCAGTAGTGCCAGGTAATATAGCGGCAAAATTTTGGAAGTCAAGGGACATGCGGAAAAGAACGGTTGACGTTAGCCACATTGAGTGGCGAACTAGCAGGGTCGGAATGACCGGGAAACGTATGAGCTAATGAATACTTTTTGGTTGCTAATATTACTTATGCTGATGACTGGTTACGGGTGGGCCGGGCCATCCGCTAATTGGGAATTTGAGTCTGATGACCTCAAGGTAGTTGTGATCGGCAAAGACGCGGTGTACGACGACGCGCGCTTTTATCAGATTGTGGTGAGTGACGAGCTAAGAACTATCGCTCGGCTTGAGGTAAATCGTGATGGTCTGGTGACCGACGTTTGGCTAACCGATCTCGACCGAGATGGTATGTTTGAAGTCGTGGTTGCAACCGGACAACTATCGGGGGCGGATGCCGGTGCGGTGGATGTTCACGAGTGGCAGGAATTTCGATTCGTATCGTCCACACCGAAGCAATTAACGGCGACTGAGTTGGTCGGTTATCAAGGTAACGATCAATATACGATTGCTGGGGGTCGCCTGCAGCGCTCTTATCCGATGTTTAATGAAACCGACGGCATTCGGGTTCCAACGGGTTCAATGGCCCGGTTCGAATATCAATATCCAGAAGACCGTTGGGAGGCACGATCTCCAAAATAGCGTCCATTATCTGCGCCAAAGAAGTAGTCAATTAACTGCAGCAGTCATGTGAGCTCTGACACTTTACCGATCAGGACATATCTGGGCCTCTGAATGATGATTGTTAGTGTATACAAGGGAGTGTGCATCCCATGGAGGACTACAAGAATGCTGGGACGTGTCGGCTTGAGGCTATCAGCGCTCATTTTCTGTGTAGCGGTGAACGCAAATGAGCTGAATGATTTAGGTTCTTTGCCTCGCTTAGCACCTGAGAGTGCACAGCTACAGACGGTCGAAGTCCTTTCGGTCGATGAAGCTAAGGCTGTCCGCCTTGCGCGAAAATATGGTATCGATGTGCGACTCGAAGGCTTGACTGCGAGTCTGAAGCTGCCGGTCACACGCGACAGCGCAATTGGCGTAGTCGACTTGGGTCCTGATACTCGGGCCTTTATCGAGCGCTTTCAACTAGCAAAACGAGCCCTAGCGTCGGAGAAATTTGAGCTTGGCATTATCAGTTTGACGCAATTAGAGAGCGAAGGGTATGCCCCGGCGGCGGACTTACTGGCGAACATGGCAGAGCGCGGTGAAGGTATGGTTGCTGACGCCGAACGTGCGCTGATCTGGCGACAACGTGCAGCGAGTCTTGGTAGCTCGGAAGCCCAATATCAGCTAGCCGAAATGCATATGTATGGCCGCATGGTCCAACAAGACGAGGCAATGGCTATTACCTTATATCGCGAAGCAGCGCGTGTTGGTCACGAGGGTGCAAAAGAAAAGCTCCGACTTATCTACGCTGTTGCAGGATTACCGCTGCCTGATTTGTCTCGCCCGTGAAACTCAGATCCGATGTGATGTTTTGGGTTGTCGTCGCGCGATACTACATTGTTGCCGGGGATAGCTCGAAATTGAGTCGACTAAGCAAAATCTCGATCATTGAATAGTATCCAGGTTTTTTCATGCATGTCTGCTACTCACCTCGTTGGTCGTGCAACCTTAAATTTCTAGAGGGTTTTGCGGTTGAACGGGAACGGCTTCCTTATGTAGGTTTTTAATTGCATCTTCCAACTGACGGGCGAAATGTTTCAATCGCTGACGTAGCTCGGGAACGTGCTGGTTTATTTGGTCTTCGATCCGCGATAATTCTTGTTCTATCTGCGGTAAGGCTCGCTCGAGCTTTTCCCCCGACTGGTCAATCTCTTCTCGTAATGCGTTGCTGAAATCACGGATTTTGCCGACAATCGCGGCTAGTTTCCCTTTTTTAGTAACTACATCTATCGTTCGGTAATAGCTGACCTTCCAAGTTCCATCCTCAATGATCAAATAAGTTTTTAGTGGGAAGTCTAGTGGCTTGTCTCCGTAGACAGTCACAACAGTGTCGATATACGCAGTGTTATTTTCGACGACGATTCGATTTAATCTAGGGTTAGCTATGGGTAGTAAGTTATCCAGGTCGTTCAATGAACGAGCGTCAGCAGCGGTGATGTGGCGTCTGACGATTTGCGCATTGGATTGTTCGATTCCGGTCCAAAATTCTCTTGCTACTTTCTGTGGATCGTGTTTTTGGGCACAAGAAAAGCTCAACGCGACAAACAGTAGTAAGCTAGATAAGGATGTTTTAGAAGCGTACACGTTTCCTATCATATAATCGGTCACTCCAAACTAATCTATTACTAGATCAAATCAATCTCGAGCACAACATTGCCGAGGTCAGTTATTGGGTAGCGCGCGGCCCTTTGAATAGTGCTTGAATTTGGGTAATGATTTTACCCATGCGAACTACGTTTCATAATTTTTTCGGGATGTCGTACCGCTTAAAATAAATAGGACCGTAAGCGCAAGATTCATTAATAGGTCTGCTGGAGGGAGTATTAGTGAAACAAGTTATGTAACTTGTAGTTGCAACACTGGATCCACTAAATTATTTATAGAAGTAGCCATGTCTATGTTCAGCAGTTACTTTAACAAAGATTATTATGCTCGCTACTATACAGACTGCAAAACTCGTGTAGCTGAACCCCGTTATTATGATGGCCTTGCCCGATTTATGTCCGGCTATTCTGATCTACTTGGCTTCAGCGTCCGCTCTATCCTTGATCTAGGTTGTGGAATTGGATCACTTAGGATGCCGCTATTGAGGCAGTTTTCGAAAGCGACCTATACTGGCGTCGACATTAGTGAGTATGCGTGTGATAAGTACGGATGGGAGCTGGGATCTATAAGTGACTATTCGCCGGCACAAAGTTTCGACCTTGTGATTTGCCATGACGTTGTTCAATATCTCGACAATAAAGATGCCAAAGCTGCCATTAAAAATTTCTCACATTTTGCTTCTGGTATGCTTTATTTCAGCGTGCTAACTGAAGAAGATTATCTTGAAAACTGCGATAAATCGCGCACCGATTCAATCGTTAACCTTCGCGCTGCCAATTGGTACCGACCGAAATTAAGTCGTTATTTCCGCAATCTCGGCGGAGGAGCATATGCGAGTCGGGAGGTTGATGTCGCATTATATGCACTGGAGCATCTCGATTAATCGGCGGGAATAAAGCGCAACGCAACGCCATTATTGCACCAACGGTCGCCGGTCGGTTTTGGCCCATCTTTAAAAACATGGCCCTGATGTCCTCCGCATTTGATGCAATGGTACTCGGTTCGTGGCCAAATCAATTTGAAGTCATTCTTGGTTTCGAGGTGACCTGGAATATTGACGAAAAAACTCGGCCACCCTGTTCCGCTGTCATATTTCATTTCAGAACTAAACAAGGGTAGATGGCAAGCCCGGCAGACGAATATCCCACTACGCTTTTCCTCATTCAAGTAGCTTGAAAATGGTCGCTCGGTGCCTTCCTCAAACAATACGTTGAACGCATCCGGAGGCAATTTATTTCGCAATTTTTTAAGGTCAACTTTGAGAGGTGTTGTGTCGGTGGCTATCGTAGCAGAGACAGAAAGCAAATCTCGCCAGTTAGCCTGGAGCGATTCGATCGAATTTAAATCGACTGCCGCACTCACCAATGGGAGCTCAGTCAACGTGAGTGGCAGCGCGCTGATACCGAGGAGTCGGTTGAGAAATTTACGCCGTTTCATTGTGGTCCCCATGGTAGGAGGTTTGTCATCCCGCGCTCGCTGATCACCAAGGGGCGCTATGTCACTCGCGAAAGGGAGCGTCATTTCGAGGTTTTTCTTCAACTGGCATCGAAATATCTACTTAAGTATTCTTCGAAATTAATATCGTCACGGGATTCTAAATCTGCTTGTTGTTTAATAGACTGGGTCGCGAGCCGGCGTAAGCACTCTGTTTTACTCGGATCGAGATCGAGGTCGCGAAAATAAAGCTCATGTTTTTCTGATAAAGATAGGACCAATTTGGCAAAGGGAAGTTTCGTCTCCCGCATTGCTGATATCAATTGTGCCGACGGGAGTAAATCTAGGTTCTCCAGACATTTTCGTTGATGGTTTAATGCATCCGAAAATTTTGGCTCGGATTGATTCTTATCGAGCGCGTTGCAGATCACTTCAACACCGTCCAGAATCTCTCTAGCCCAGGTCTGAAGGAGTTTTGTCCCACGCTGGAATTGTTGCAGGCACAGGTCGGGTTCTCGGCCGCGTAAGGCCACCGTGAGCTCGTTGTATTGAATCAGCTGTTGTTCAGCCCCCGAGATAGGGGGACTATCTTCCAGCAAGCAGAAAATTGTAAACGCCTCCATGAATCTAAGCTGATTGAGATTTACTCCAGTAGGCTCAAATGCATTGACGTCCAATGCTCGGATCTCGACGTATTCAACGCCGCGATCGCGTAAGGCGACACTAGGTTTTTCTGCTGGTTTAGTCATCCGCTTTGGGCGCACGAAACTATAGTACTCGTTTTCGATTTGCAGGGTGTTAGTGTTCAGTTGCATATAGTCGTCGCCATCCTTAATTCCGATGGCCTCATATTCGGGGTAGGGAGTCTCAATCGCAGCGCGCAAGCTATTTACATAGGCGTCTACATTGTCGTACGAAATATCGAGCGCAGATTGGTTTTTGTTTTTGTATCCGATATCACTCATTCGGAGCGAGGTCGCAAACGGTAGATAGTGAGTTCCAGAATCAAATGCTTTAAAACGGGTTGTTCGGCCCGCCAAAAATGATTTGCACACAGCGGGAGAATTGCCAAATAAAAGCGGCATCAGCCAACCTAATCGGTGAAAATTTCGGATCAAGCCAAAATATTGTCCATCAATAAAATCCTGTAATAGTCCAGTGTCTTCTTCTTCTTTTTGGTACTCGCGCCAGAAATTCATCGGTAAAGAGTAATTAAAATGCACGCCGGCGATCGCCTGCATCCGTCGCCCGTAGCGGTAGTCTAGGCCGACCCGGTAGATATGTTTCATTTGCCCAATATTTGACGTGCCATAGTTTGCGATCGGGATGACTTGGTCGTCGCCGACGGCGCAGGGCATACTAGCCGCCCACATAAGCTCGCGGGTGGTCAAATTCGCATACAAAAATCGATGGAGGTCATCGAGAGACTGTTGTAGGTCTTCGGCCGTGCTGTATGTTGGTGTTACGACCTCAGTTAATGCCTCCGAATAATCAGTGGTTATGTATGGATGCGTGAGGGCCGAACCCCAAGTTGTTGGGTGCGGTGAGGTCGCTAGCGTCCCATTACGTAGGATCCGGAGACCTTCTTTCTCAAGACCTTTATTGCCACCGTGAAGCAAAGTTTCGTTGCCAGCGTTGGCTAGCCTTTTGATCCGCGCTGCGGCAAGGTGATACATGGAGTGTGGTGGCAACTCAGCAGAGTAATAATTCGATAGGATGAGTATATCAGCCGCTCGTCAATGCCGATATCCTAGTAGCCGTAGCCGCAATTGGCGGCGGGATAGGGATTTATTTCCCAATTTTTAAGTCTTAACAAGTGTACAAACAAAATGTCTTATGGTGAAGTGATGAATGTGTTGGTCGTCGAAGATGACGCTGAAGTTGGTAACTATATAAGCGATGAACTTGATCGCATCGGGCATTTGGGCACGGTTGCCTCCGATCTGGCATTAGCACGTGGTCTGCTCGCCAACACTGCCTACGACGTCGTAGTACTCGACAGAATGTTGCCAGATGGTGACGGTCTATCATTCATCGAAGAGCTCCGGTCCAGCGGAAATGAAATACCGGTTTTGGTGTTATCTGCGCTAGGTGAAGTCAATCATCGAGTTGAAGGTCTGCGGGCTGGAAGTGATGACTATCTAGTAAAACCGTTTGATATCTCCGAATTGACAGCCCGAATTGAAGTTTTATTTCGGCGTTCCCAACTATCCACGGCGCCAATCGAATTCCGCCTTGGAACGCTTAAGATCGATCTAATAACGCATCATGTGACACGCGAGGGTCGGGCGATAAGACTACAACCGCGAGAATTTAAATTGCTTGAGTATCTTGCACGCCATGCAGGCCAGGTCGTCACCCGCACGATGCTACTGGAGTCTGTTTGGGGCCTGAATTTCGATCCGCAAACTAACGTAGTGGACGTTCATATAAGTCGATTGCGTAACAAGCTTGATGCCGAGTACTCACGGCCGTTGCTTCATACTGTTCGCGGGGAGGGTTATCGGCTTGCGGAGGTTCCGTAAATTCGGTTATTCGACCACTTTCAAGGTTGCTGTCATTTTCGTAGTAATCCTAGTCAGTACGGTAGCGTTTATCGGAGGATTTGTATTTTGGTCTACCGTTGGGTTTATGGACCGGCAAACCAATACAGTTATTGAAACAGACATTGAAGGACTTGCGGAAGTTTATAGGGGTAACGGATTACGCGGATTAATAACAACCATCGAATTAAGAATCGAACGGGATCCAACACGTTCGTCAATTTATCTTGTTGCGGACGACCAACGCAATCCCGTAGTCGGAAACATTTCGGCGTGGCCCAGCGTTGGGTCGAATGACTCGGGGTGGATTGAGTTTGGTTTGACAGAACGGACGACCGGTATAAAAACTACAGCTCGTTCGCGACCGTTCCTACTTCGCGACGGTGTGAATCTCTTGGTTGGGAGAGATATCCGTAATTTACAATCCATGAAAAACTTAATAGAGCGTTCACTCCTATTGGCTATGGTGATCGCTACAATTATCGGAATTAGTGCTGGGCTGTTGTTGTCCCGGCAAGTAGGGTTACGGTTGCAGAAAATTAGCCAGACCAGCAGACAAGTAATGCAGGGTAATCTTTCGAATCGAGTACCGATCCTAGGTCGGGGAGACGATCTAGATGAAGTTGGTCAAAGTTTCAATGCGATGCTGGATCAAATTCAACAACTCCTCAGCGGTATCGAGCATGTAACTGACAACATTGCACATGACCTTCGCACACCATTATCACGTTTACGCAATCGCTTAATACAATTGCGTAATCTTACGACCAAGAATGGCGAGTCGGTGGTTCCCATTGAGGCTTGTGTCGTCGAAGTCGATCGTTTACTTGCGACATTTAGCGCGTTGCTCCGGATTGCCAAGCTTGAAGCAGCGGGGCATGGCAAAA
Organism: uncultured Enterobacteriaceae bacterium; assembly: GCA_964342175.1. GTDB lineage: Bacteria > Pseudomonadota > Gammaproteobacteria > UBA11873. Next base: position 7,729 of record CAYFFH010000003.1, read on the forward strand.
ATTTCGGAATCGTAGATCTTGAAGAAGTTATCCAAGCAGCCGTTGAGTTGTACGCACCATTAGCCGACGATCGAAAAATAACAGTGGAGGTAGATTCGACTGGAATCGAAATCCGAGGTGAACGCGAATTATTAACGCAGGCTGTGTGCAACATATTGGATAACGCGATTAAGTTTTCACCAATAAATGGAAAAATCGATATTGTTTTAAATTTAGAAGCTACTGGAGTGACACTGTCTGTCTCAGATTCCGGATGCGGGGTGGAGTCTAAGGACCGGGGTCGTGTCTTCGAACGTTTTTACCGTGCCGAACGCGGCCGTGATACGGAGGGGGCGGGGCTTGGTCTGAGTATGGTAAGCGCCATTTGCGCCTACCATGGGGCGATAGTGTCAATGCACAATCACAATCCAGGGCTGCGGGTCCAAATTACTTTTCCTAGCGATATCTAGTGAAATAAGCATGTTGATGTAGCCATCGCACTGTATAAAAGAATAAATTAGTAGTGTTGGACTTTACAATGTTAACTATTATCTAAGCTGCAAGCTGGTGCTGCCGGAGAGTGCCTGAGTCATCACAACGAGAGCGATATGAAATGCGAAAATTACTAGTTGCGAACCGAGGGGAAATTGCTTGTCGAGTCTTGCGCAGCGCAAAAACCTTAGGCCTTGCTACCGTCGCGGTCTACTCAGAAGCAGATGCGCAATCTCTACATGTTAAGCGAGCTGACGAAGCGATCCTGATAGGTCCGGCTAAAGCAAGCGAGAGCTATCTAGATGTTGAACGGGTACTTGGCGCTGCACGAAAATCCGAGGCTGAAGCGATCCATCCGGGTTATGGATTCCTCTCTGAAAACGCTGGCTTTGCTCAGCGAGTTTTAGACAGTGGCCTGACTTGGATTGGTCCGAAGCCTGCGCAGATCCGAGACATGGGAGATAAAGAACGAGCGAGAGGTATCGCCGAGATCGCTGGTGTACCTGTGTTGAGTGGCAGTCAGCGCTTTTTGGCGGGCGAAATCGACGGTATCTTCGAGGCCGGAGATAGCGTTGGATATCCGTTGTTGGTTAAGGCGTCCGCAGGTGGAGGCGGTATTGGCATGCGACTAGTTGAACAGCCGGATCAGTTGGAGGCAGTTGTCAAGTCAACTCAGGCAATGGCCGAGCGTTCTTTTGGCGACGGCACAGTTTTTCTGGAGCGATATATTCCGAAAGCTAGGCATATCGAGATCCAGGTGTTTGGTTTTGGTGCAGGGCGTGTGGTGCATTTCTATGAGCGAGAATGTTCGATACAACGTCGATTTCAGAAGATAATAGAGGAAGCTCCCGCCGGTAATCTACCCGAAAATGTGCGCGATAAGATGGCTGCGGCTGCGGTCGGCCTGGCCGAGAGCCAGTCGTATGAAGGTGCGGGAACCGTGGAGTTCATCCTGGATGCCGAGACGAACGATTTCTTTTTTCTCGAGATGAATACGCGCATTCAAGTCGAACACCCTGTTACGGAAATGACTACAGATGTAGATCTCGTTGCTTTACAAATTAGGCTCGCTAGGGGGGATGATCTTAGTGCACTCACACAGGCCTCTGTCAATCAAATGGGCCATGCGATCGAATGCCGGTTGTATGCCGAGAACCCCACGAAAATGTTTTTGCCATCCCCCGGTACATTAGAGACCTTGATCCTTCCTCAAGCGACCGATAGTGTACGGGTCGAAACCGGGGTTATGGAAGGTGATGTGGTCACCCCATATTACGATCCGATGCTTGTGAAGCTTATTTGCTCTTCAGGAACACGTGGGGAATCACTAATCATGATGGCGCAAGCATTGGCAGCAACAAAGATCGAAGGGATCGCTAACAATGTGTCTTTTTTGGAAAAAATCGTCAGACATCGAGATTTTAAAAACGGCGATACTTTTACCGGGTTTATAGATGAGCATAGAGCTGCTCTGATTGGTTAGGCGATTTAGAGAGAAAGTACCAGGAGAAGGAAGAATTTCATGATTTACGCTGAACCCAAATGTTCGCCGGGTGGCGATAGGTTCATCTTGATCGAATTCGGTGACGAACTGACTCTTGCATTGAATTTTTTCTCGCAAGGTTTAGCGCGCGCAACAATGGAGCAGAAAATTAAAGGTGTGGTCGAAACCTCGCCTTGTTTTTCGTCGTTATCAATTCACTATGAACCTGACGAGATTAGTTACGATGACCTGCGGAAGGAAATTTTGGCGTTAGCAACTGTACTGGGTGAAGCCAGTGATGTTGAGGTCGAAAGTCGTCTACTTTATTTTCCAGCGGTATACCTTGATCCTTGGACCGCTGCAGCAATGAAGGAGTATCGCGAAAAAATTAATCCAGAGAAGGATCCAGACCCAGAATTCATAACGAATCTGAATAATCTAGAAGACGTTGAACAGTTCGTCAGGGTCCATTCCGGAACGGAATACTGGTGCGCGGCATTAGGTTTTTGGCCAGGCACTCCATTTTTAATGCCACTTGATCCGAGATGCCAGTTGACTGCACCAAAATATAATCCACCTCGGACCTTTACACCCCGAGGAACTATCGGGATGGGTGGCGGTTCGACCGCAATTTACCCGGTTGATGGACCGGGCGGGTACCAAATTTTTGCGCGAACTCCAATGCCAATCTGGGATTCCAAACAACGCTTACCGCAATTCGAATCGCAGCTTTGGTTATTGCAACCGACAGACCGGATCAGATTTATTCCGTGCACGGTAGAAGAATTCGAAGAGATAGAACGTAAGGTAGACGAAGGTAGCTACGAGATGAATATCACTGACTATCAGAAAGTATCGCTGCAGCGTCATAAAGCGTGGGTCGAGCAGCTCGATGTTAACGCGAGATTTTGAGAGGGGCGATCAATGCTCGAAGTAGTTAAACCTGGCTTGGAAACTAGTATCCAAGATTACCCTGGTCGCATCGGTTACCTGAATCTCGGATTTCCGTGGTCCAGTGCGATGGATTCCTGGTCGCTTAGGCTTGCCAATGTTCTTGTTGGAAATAACCCAGGCGCTGCTGGATTAGAGTGTCAGTACATAGGTCCCTCCCTAAAGGCGCAGCAAGAGACAACTATCGCGATTACTGGTGCCGACATGCAAGCGAAGGTCGATGGGGTAGACGTACCGATGTGGGAGAGTGTTGCTATTAAAGCTGGACAGACTTTAGAGATGACATTTGCTAAAACTGGTACCCGAGGCTATGTTGCGTTCGCGGGCGGAATAAACTCGCCTGAGTTTTTGGGAGCTCGAGCGACTTTTCATAAAGCGGGAGTAGGCGGGATAGACGGGCACGCTATCCAGGAAGGCCAGGTCATCCCAGTGGGGACAGGTAATGGAAATCCAGGGCGAAAAGTCAAAGAATCGGCGCGGCCGCAGATCGCAACTGATAAGCAGTGGCAGATTGAAGTGGTACGCGGGCCCAATGATGATTGGATCGATGAAGCCGGACATGAACGCTTTCTCTCCACGCAGTGGAAACTGTCGGCAAAAAGCGACCGCTCCGGCTTTCGTCTTGAAGGTCCAGATTGGACATTCACCGAGAAGGCATACAACAAACTACCAGAACATGGATCCGATCCAGCGAATATTATCGATCAAGGCTATCCCGTTGGTGGAATAAATCTCGCCGGGCAAACTCCAATTATTTTGGTCAGTGACGGTCCCAGTATGGGTGGGTTTATTAATCCATACACTGTGCCGCAATGCGCGTTTTGGAAACTGGGGCAAGCGAAACCGAGTGAATTATTGTTGTTTGAAGTGATATCTGTTGAAGAAGCTCAACAAAAAGCACGAGATATCACCGCGTTATGTAGCGAGAACAGTATAGTATGAGGTATCGCCCTCAAGTTTTCCGGAAAGTCACAATTATAAAAATGGGAGAGGAAACATGGCTCACGAAGTGGAACTGCAGACCGCGGGAAACATGTGGAAGGTGATGGTAAAACCTGGAGATCATGTTAAATCCGGCGATACGTTGTTCATCATGGAAGTTATGAAAATGGAAGTGCCACACGAGGCGCCAATTGATGGAACCATTTTAGCCGTGAATGTCAATGAAGGCGAAGAAGGCCTCGATGCAGGAATGATTGCTGTTGTGATCGATTAAATTCGACTAACAGGTGCACTGTCAGGAGTCGCCTGCTGCGTGGAATAGTCGGCGCTCTGCCATCTCTACAGCCTTAAACATTGCGCGACCTTTATTCATGGTCTCTTCCCACTCGCTTTGTGGAACCGAGTCAGCCACGACACCACACCCCGTCTGGATGAAGAGCTTATTCTGTTTAATAACAGCGGTGCGTATGGCGATCGCTGTGTCCATATTACCGTTCCAGGAAACGTAACCAATTGCGCCACCATAGATGCCGCGCTTTACTGGTTCGAGTTCGTCGATAATCTCCATGGCACGTATTTTCGGAGCGCCGGATAAAGTACCAACCGGGATGGTAGCCCGTAACACATCGATCGCATCCTTACCAGCGGCCAGTTGGCCTTCGATGTTTGATGAGATATGCATCACGTTGGAGTATTTTTCGATCACCATCTTCTCAGTTACCTTAACGCTGCCCGTCGTCGCGACTTTCCCGACATCATTGCGGCCAAGGTCGATGAGCATCAAATGTTCAGCGAGTTCCTTCGGGTCAGAGAGAAGACTCTGCTCTAAAAGCGCATCTTCCGCAGGGGTCTGTCCACGCGGCCGTGTTCCGGCCAGCGGTCGTGTTGTGATCGTACTACCCTCAACGCGAACTAGAATTTCTGGCGATGAACCAACGATGTGAAAATCACCAAGATTCATGAAGTATAGATATGGTGATGGATTCAGGTGTCGCAAAGCCCGATAGACATTTATAGCGGGCACCTTGATCGACGTCGATAGACGTTGTGCAAGAACCACTTGAAACACGTCGCCATCAACAATGTAGTCTTGCACTTTGTCGATCGACTTAATAAATTCGTCGTGACCAAATTCAGATTCAAACTTCGGATCGAATTTCGTACTTGTACCCGGTGGATAGGTTGAGGATCGTAGTGGTTGTTGTAGCCGTTCAGTCAACGTTGCAAGTGCTCGATCCGCGCCACTTAGAGCTTCCTGATTGGAGGGATCGACGTAACATACAAACTGTATCTCTCCTTTTAGGTTATCGAAGACAAGAAATTCATCGGAAAGCATCAGCAGTATGTCGGGTGTGTCGAGCGGGTCAGGAGGTGTCGTTCGGGCTAATTTCGGCTCTATATAGCGTGCCGTGTCATAGCCAAAATAACCGACTAAACCACCAGCGAACCGTGACAGATCATTATTCGGCGGCACTTTAAAGCGATTGAGATATTCACGTACAAACAGGTAGGGATCGCGCCTCGTTATACGCTCTATGACACGTCCATTATGGGCAACCGTGATTTCGTCGCGGATCGCACGAAGTATCACTTTTGCGGGCAAGCCGATGATGGAATAACGACCCCATTTCTCGCCACCCTCGACTGATTCAAGCAAATAGGTGTAGGGTTGGGCAGCTAATTTTAGGTATGCACTCAATGGTGTATCGAGATCGGCAAGCAGATGGCGCGTAATAGCGACGCGGTTGTAGCCATCCTCGGCGTAGCGTGATAGTTCATCGGGGGTCATGAATAAATTCTAACCTGTTTGATTATCCTATGCTGATACTGATTGCCGAGCGACGTTTTACACCACGACAAGAGTGCACCTCTCGATTATCTGTCATTAATCCACCTTGATCCTACGATCGCGATAATCAGGTTAGGAATCAGTGCGACTAACCCAGGATGAAAACCAGCCACCTTCCCTTTGTGAACAAACTCGAAACTGCCGAAAGCTATGAGCATGGATAGCGTAATACCAGTGCAAAGTCCTATCAACACGGGTCCTCCAGACAGCCTGGACCAGCGCAGGCCGAGCATGAAAACCGGCACCATCTGAATTAATAAATCCAGTTTGCGGTCTAAAAGTGCGACTAGTGAGGCATGATTTCTGAGAAAGATGGCAAGCAAAACGAGCGCGGCAATCATGAGCCATGAACAAATCTTTGCCACTCGGGTTAAGTGAGCTTCGGGTGAATTGGGACGCAAAAAACGGGCATAGATGTCTTTTGTAAACATTGATGAAATTGATAATAAAGCAGAATCAGCCGTCGACATCATAGCGGCTAGTACCGCCGACAAAAGCACTACGACGAGTCCGTAACCGAGTGCTGAGTGCGCTTGGACATCCCGCAATACGCGGCCGAAAATTTGATCTGATGCGGCACCTTCAAGACCTGGTATGTAGGCGGCGGCCATTATTCCGGCGATTACGGCAATGATCATGGTCGGCAGTGGCATAAATGCCATTACGGCGAGGCTACGGCGTAAAGCTAAGGCCGACCGCGCCGCATAAATCCGTTGGATAGCTTGTGGGTAGAGTGATACAGCGAGACCGGCGGTCAAAATATAGCTTAGCCACTCCCGGAATTGAAGATTCGTAGGCGGCAGCGCTTTTTGAGTTCCGTCAGCTATATCTCGCTCCATCAGGATTTGTGTTGCGTCTACGAGCGGACCATAGCGGTCGAACAAGAGCATTAACAATACTCCAAAACCGAGGGCTAGGATCACACCTTGGATCGCGTCGGTCCAAGCGATCGCGCGAAGGCCCCCAAGGGTGCCATAAATCACCATTATTAAGGCGAGGATAACCACGCCCCCGACGTATGCGGCGTCTTGATTAAATTCCGCAAGTCCTTGCATGGCGCGACCCATCGCCATCAATTGGGCTAGCAGAAAATTACAAAGAACGACTATTAGAGTTAGAGTGACAACGATTGTAAGAACTTTGTTCCCAAAACGGTCCTCGACATAGTCGCTCGGGGTAACATAGCCTCGCATTTTAGCTACCACATAGAGGTGTGGTGCATATATCAAATAGCATACGATTACCGCTGTCATGAAATGGACGCTTAAGATCCATGCATAGCCGATGCGGTAGGTTGCACCGGTGAAGGCAAAAAACGTGTTGCCGCTGTACTGAGTGGCGAATAGAGTCAGGAATAAAATGGCAAAGCCGAAGCCAGGGCCGGCAAGGTAGAAATCACTAAGCGAGTCTTCTAGACGTGATCGTTTGCCAGCAATGCCAATACCGATCAACGAGATTAGATATATCCCAATGAAAATCCACGCGCCGGCGCCGAATGGAATTAAACCATCCACGTGTCAGCCGATGTCTGAGCTATAGTGTGGGTCTTCTCCCTCAGATGGATTCGAATCGCGCGGCAATCGCGAATGCAATAGCAAGGCGGTGAAAATCGAACAAATAATTGACGCGCCGATAGCGATAATTACCCATCCTGGCATACCAAATATTATTACGTAATTGTCATTTGGCCAGTACCAGGGTATGCCGACCACAATCAATACAAAGTAGACAATTGCTGGCCACCAAGCCGGGGGCGGTGGAATGGGAAAATTTTGATCTTTATTCATCTTAGTAAATTTTCTGTGGTCCCATAAGTCGTACCGTAGCTCCCAATCAGCCATAACAAATAAGCAAAAGAGCGATGTCGTAGTTTATAACAGCGTCGTACTTGTCGTGGAGATCACATCTAGTGAGATTTCTTCAGCGCTTTCATCGCGCGTTCGAGGCCGTCAATAGTTAGCGGAAACATCCGTTCCGCGACGAGCTCTTTCGTCATTGTGATCGATGGTATATGGCCCCAGTAATCTTCGGGTTGCGGATTTAACCACACTGCGTATGGGTATACTGCCATCATCCGGGCCATCCAATCGGCTCCGGGTTCTTCGTTCCAGTGTTCTACACTTCCACCTACTGCCATAATCTCATATGGACTCATGGTTGCGTCGCCGACAAAGACGATCTTATGATCGGCGCTATAGGTGTTCATGACCTGGGTCGTTGGTATGCGAACATTGGAGCGTAGCTGGTTATCCTTCCAGACAGATTCATAAATGAAATTGTGGAAATAGTAATATTCTAGGTGTTTGAATTCTGAACGTGCGGCAGAAAATAGTTCTTCGCATATTTTTACGTGGGGATCCATTGAACCACCGACATCCAAAAAAAGTAGAACTTTAATCGTATTATGGCGCTCTGGCATCATTTTGAGATCTAGATAGCCGCCATTTCGGGCAGTTGACCCAATCGTGTCATCCAGGTCGAGTTCTTCTTCCGCGCCTTCACGGGCGAAACGGCGTAACTGACGCAAGGCGATTTTGATATTCCGAGTTCCGAGTTCTACTTGATCGTCGAGGTTTGCATAATTGCGTTGATCCCAGACCTTAACCGCCCGACTTTGGCGCGATTCCGTTTGACCCATTCGGACCCCTTCTGGGTTGTAGCCATTCGCACCAAACGGGGACGTTCCTCCCGTCCCAATCATTTTATTTCCGCCATGGTGTTCTTTTCTCTGTTCAGCCAGGCGTTCTCGTAATGTCTCCATTAACTTTTCCCAGCCACCTAGGCTCTCTATCATCGCTTTTTCTTCGTCACTGAGGTTGAGTTCCTGTTGCTTCTTTAGCCAGTCCAGCGGAATTTCACCGATAATTTCGTCGAAAAGGGATTCTTTACCTTGCATGTAATCGCTAAAAATTTGATCGAAGCGGTCGAAAAACCGTTCGTCTTTTATAAGGGCAGACCGGGCAATATAATAGAAGGCCTCCGTTCTGTAATCTGCAAGTTGGCTGTCGAGCGCGCGGAGCAAAGTCAGATATTCGGTAATTGAAACCGGTATCTGGGCCTTACGCAGGTTGTAAAAGAGGTCAGTTAGCACCTGTGCGCCGCGACATGAACACAAGACGTTCAAACAAATGCATGTCTTGCTCGTTTTTGAGAAGTGCGCCGTACAGTTTAGGAATCGCTTTGCGCGAGTCTTTCTCACGTAGGGCTTCGGGAGGTATATCGTCAGCGACTAAAAGCTTGATCCAGTCAAGCAGTTCTGAAGTCGACGGCTTTTTTTTCAACCCTGGTAGTTCGCGAAGTTCGAAGAAACATTCTATTGCTTCGGATAATAAACGTTTTTTGATGTTCGGATAGTGCACTTTAATGATGGCATCCATTGTATCTATATCTGGGAACTGTATGTAATGGAAAAAACATCTCCGTAAAAACGCATCAGGTAGTTCTTTTTCATTATTGCTCGTGATGATGATTATCGGACGTTGAACGGCCTTGACAGTTTCCTTCGTCTCATAGACAAAGAATTCCATACGATCGAGCTCCTGCAAGAGGTCATTAGGGAACTCGATATCGGCTTTGTCGATTTCATCGATTAATAAAACTGGTTGGCGGTCCATCCCAAAGGCTTCCCACAATTTACCTTTTAAGATGTAGTTATTGATATCATGGACGCGTTCGTCGCCTAGCTGTGAGTCACGCAATCGAGCAACGGCATCGTACTCATACAGACCCTTGGCCGCTTTAGTAGTGGATTTTATGTGCCACTGAATCAACGGCGCATCGAGTACCTTTGCGATTTCCTCGGCCAGCATTGTTTTACCTGTGCCGGGCTCCCCCTTAACTAGCAGGGGACGTTCGAGGGTGATCGCTGCATTTACTGCCAGCATCAAGTCTTCAGTGGCAATATATGTGTCCGTGCCCGCGAATTGGTTTTTTGACATTGGGTCTCTCAAATTTATAGGGTCAATTGCACATTGTAATGCATACTGTCTACCAAGGAGTTATTTTGAGGCTCACAAGGCTGCTAAAAGTACCGATTAAATAATTGGCTACTATCCTAATTGGCCGAGTGCCTAGTTGTCGAGGCCGTCCCCAACTCGTCCTCCGCGGAAATGAAAGCCTAGCTGTTGTAGACACGGCTGCTCATCAAAGCACAGACCTCGCCTCGTCGGTTGCTACAAGCACTCGGTTATTAGTGGGAGATCTCCTAATTTTCTTTTGCCGAAGGCGCCAAGTGGTCGTCTCTCATTATTGATTTGGTGGTCAACATGAGTTTTCCTATAGTAGCAACGTATCATTGCTCTGCAGGTTTCTCAGGAGAAATTAAGCGTCTAGATTTGGGATTAATTGGCTCTTAAGTCGTGATATTTGATCTTTTAGTAAGAGCTTACGTAACTTCAACCTACGTATCATTAGTTGGTCAACGTCTAACGTCACAGACAACCTGCTGACTACTTCATCGAGATCGCGATGTTCGATCTGCAATTCGTATATCCGTCTTTGTATTGATTGTTCTGAGAAGTTTGTCACAAAACTTTTTTCTAGCCGTTGCCAACAGATGGGCGTGCGATTCTACGCTTAATTGTGAGTAAAGTGTGGCATCGATAGCGCAGTTGCATCTATGTAAACTATCAATAGTAGCTGGAGACGCGGGATTTCCCGTCCAGTCGCCTACGTCGCAGCATACTATTTTAGGAGAGGTTATCGAGTGTCTTGTGGCTAGCTGTTAAAACCGTACTCTCATCACAGCCTATTAGCACCAAGGTGCTCCTCGCTTAGGATGCGATTGTGCAAACCTATTCATCGGCTCGCCCATATTTAAAACAATCCGTTAAATTATTCTCCGAGCGATAGCTCAACTCGATTGGGCGACAGCATACTTCGCAATCCTCGATGTAGGTTTGTTCTCTAATTGATAGGTCAAGTATCATGGAAATGGATTCTCCGCAGTACGGGCAAGAAAAATGATACTCGTCTAGCATTTATCGAGGAGAGTCAGTCACGGAAATTAGTGAACTGGAACGGCAAATCAAGAGGTGTTTTTTTTAATTCAGCCATTACGGCCTGTAGATCGTTGCGCTTTTTACCGCTGATCCGAACTTGATCCTGTTGTATTTGTGCTTGCACTTTTAGTTTTGTTTCTTTGACGAGTTTTACGATTTTTCGCGCAGAATTTTTATCGATACCGTGTCGCGCAGTCACTCGTTGTTTGCACGTATTAATTGTGTTTTCGATTTCCTCGAGCTGAAGACATGTGATGTCGATACCACGTTTCGTAATCTTACCTTGTAAGATGTCGCGAATTTGAGCGATATGAAATTCAGCATCTGCGATAATGATGAGCACGCGTTCATCTTGTTCGATGCTCGCCCGGGTCCCTTTTAGGTCGAAGCGATTGCTGACCTCGCGATTAGTTTGATCGACCGCATTGGTTAGTTCATGAAGGTCGACTTCAGATACTACATCAAAGGACGGCATTTATTTGCTCCGGTTAAGGTCCCAGTTAAAAATTAGTTTGTAATTGCGGATTATGGATTATTACGGGGTTTGTGTAATTGCTATTTAGTCAAATAACATAAAATTGTCTATTCGGTTGCTAATGAATCCTGACAAGGTCCGTCAATATGGCATTATGGTGATTCAGCCTGGATCAGTGAACCGTATAAATTCCAGTGGAGGCAGCTTTAACATATGACTCATCCGGCTTTCGAACATAAATACCGTCGGTATGTGCCAGCACTCCATCTCGATATTGACTCCTACGTTCATTGTAAAACTGGTGCTCAGCATTTCCACTTCAGCTCTGAAGATACAAATAACGCGTTTATGGTTGCGTTTCCAACATTTCCGACCGACTCTTCCGGTGTTGCACATATTCTAGAACATACGGCCTTGTGCGGGAGTCGCCGTTACCCAGTTCGCGATCCGTTTTTCATGATGCTTCGCCGATCCCTGAATACATTCATGAATGCGTATACCAGTGGCGACAATACGGCCTATCCGTTCGCAACCCAAAATCGAAAGGATTTTAGCAATCTTTTGGCCGTGTATCTCGATGCGGTTTTTTTCCCTATTCTCGATCCGCGCGATTTCGCCCAAGAGGGGTGGCGGCTCGATTTTGTCTCCCCCGATAGTGAGTCTGAGTTGATCTTCAAAGGTGTCGTATATAACGAAATGAAAGGCGCTATGAGCGCGCCATCGATGCAATTATGGCAACAAATGCAAAGCGCAATATTTCCAAATACCGTCTATCACTACAATAGTGGCGGAGCACCTGAGAGCATTCCGGATTTGAGTTTGCAGCAACTACGGGAGTTTCACGATAAGCATTATCATCCGAGCCACGCAATATTCATGACATACGGTAATTTTGCGGTCGATGAACATCACGAACAATTCGAATCATTAGCATTGTGCGAGTTTACCCGGAGGCCTAAACAATTGCATGGTCCGTTACAGCAACGCTTCACATCGCCGGTAATAGTTGAGGATTACTATTCGGTGATAGACGCCTCGGCGCTGGAGCGTGGGACGCACGTGGCCTGGGCTTGGTTGTTAGGCCGATCTGCTGAGGTGGATACATTCCTCGAAGCGCACTTAATTAATGCATTGTTGCTCGATCATGGTGCTTCGCCGCTACGTCACTATCTGGAGGCGACAGAGCTCGCGGACGCACCATCGGAACTTTGTGGCTTGGACGATTCGGGCCAAGAACTAGTGTTTTGTTGCGGTGTCGAAGGTACTGACGTGCAGCATATCGACCAACTGCAGGATGAAATTCTTGACCTTTTGCGTGAGCTTGCTGGCCAGATTTTCGACCATCAGATTTTAGTTGGGATACTTGACAGGATGGAAATCGCACAACGTGATTTCGGGGAAGGGGGTTATCCTTACGGTTTACAACTTATGGGAAGAGCTTTACCGGGATCGCTTTATGATAGAGACCCCGTGGCCCTCATAGACATCGAAGGCGCGCTTGAAAATTTACGTCACCGTATTAGAGATCCTAGCTACATAGGCAGGTGTATTTCTGAGCTACTACTGACTAACCCGCATCGGGTACGTGTAACCATGCGACCTGATGAGAACAAACTCGATCGTGATAACGATTTGGAGAGAACCGTTCTGGCAGAACGTTTAGCCCAAATGAGCGAGTCCCAGCGTTGTACAATCCGAACTGCATCTGCTGCACTTGAACAGCGCCAAGACGAACCACAAGATGAGGATCTTTTACCTAAAGTTAATTTGGCCGATGTGCCACGACATTTGTCTGAGGTCACTGCAACTCAAGTAGTAATAGCAGATTCCATAGCGCACCAATATCGCGTGGCAACGAATGGATTATTGTATCTACAGCTTATCGTTGAACTCCCGGACCTCGATGACCTTGAGGCAGCTCAACTGCCGTTGTTTTGCGAATATCTGACTGAGCTGGGGTCCGGTTCTGAAGATTATCTTCGTACGCAAGCACGACGGGCTTTGGTAGGAAATATTGGCGCTTATGCCGCTGCCAGTACGAGTGTCGACAACATTGATTTACTGAACGGTCGTTTAGTAATCACTGTTAAGGGTCTAGAGCGCAAGCGGGATGATATGGTCCAGAATCTATTCGAAGTGATAAAAAACGTTCGATTCGATGAGTCTGACAGGCTTCAAAATATACTCGCGCACGTTCGAGTTGATTCCGAATCTTCGATACCTGATCGGGGCCACTACATAGCAATGCAGGGTGCTGCCAGAGTACTGTCGCCGGGAGCTCGCCTTGACGATCTGTGGGAAGGGCCTTCAAATATCAGATATGTCCAAGACCTCGACCGATCTTGTCGGGAAAGTCCTTCTGCCATTGAAACTCTGGCTCGGGGATGTGATCGGATCAGAAATAAGTTATTGAGCGCACCTTGGAGCGTGCTGGTCGTTGGCGAAGAAGAGGCTGTGAATAAGGCTGTAGAAAGTTTGCAAACTAACGCGCAGGTGATGAGTCGCGATTGCCGGTTTCAGCCGTTCCGAGTGCGGTCGCCAGAACCTGATAGTGACTGTGCCTGGGTGACCAATACTCAGGTGAATTTCTGTGCGAGGGCGTATCCGGCGGTAGCTGAAGGCCATCGTGACGCTGCAGGGTTATCGGTATTGGCGAAATTTTTGCAGGATGGTTTTCTGCACCCGGCAATTCGTGAGAAGGGGGGAGCCTATGGTGCGGGAGCCCAATATGATCCGGAGAGTGCTACTTTTCGATTTTTCTCCTATAGAGATCCTCGCTTGGCAGATACTCTCAGTGATTTTGATCGCTCGTTGGATTGGTTAGATACGTCAATTGATTCGAGACGTTTGGAAGAATCCATTCTTGGCGTGATTCGACACCTAGATGTTGCAAGGACCCCAGCGGGTAATGCGATTCACGCGTTCTACGACAACGAAGACGGTCGGACTCAAGAATTTCGGTTGCGGTATCGAGAGGCGGTGTTAACGATGACCTTCGAGGAGATCAATACAATTGCGCAAAAATATCTACATAAGCACCCTGGCTGTACGGCAGTTGTTACAAATGCGAGTAACGAACGCCAGGTCGAGCGGCTGAACTTAAGACAAGTGAAGCTCTGAGTGAGGGAAGTGGGTGAAAAACGAAGCATAATTAAGGGGAGACAGGATTTGTAAAATCGGATGACTCCCTTGAACTTCACGAGTAGTGACGGTTTCTTCGGGTTCGGCGGTTGGATTGGATATGGGACTCTCTTCGCGCAATAATTTCGTATACCGACCCAAAAGCCAGAAGACTTTTAACGCTTAGATGGTCTCACCAGAGGATTTAATACTAGGTTAGCAAGTGCCGATAATTATCCGGAAGAAACGTCTCACTTGCAGGACGATCGGAGAACCTTTAATGCGCGCCCATAATGATGTAATCCCAACTCAAGTATTAGAGGCGTATGGTTTTGAACTAAAAGCCTTCGAGCGAGCGACTAGTGGGCTTATCCATAAAACGTGGATTATTGAGACTAAGTCGGCGGAGCGTTACGTTTTACAGCAGCTACACGCAATGATCGGTCCTGACGTTACCGAGCGCATTCAGACTGTGACGCAGCGCCTGCAGCAGCAAGGTCTGTGCACGCCGGCTTTGATCCAGACGGCTGGTGGTGAGTACTCTGTCCGCCTGGGTGAGGAGAGTTGGCGGGTGCTGACGTATGTCCCCGGTGACTGTTTCGACGCTGTACCGAACGTTGAGTACGCCCGGGAGGCAGGCGAAATGTTAGCACGGTTCCACACTACGGGTGTGGACTGGAAAGATCTATTTTGTTTGCCGATGTCTACTACTCACGGTATTTCTCGCTATTTGGAAATTCTGCAGAAAGCATTAAAAAACAATACTCACCATAGGGACCATGCAAAGCTTGCGAAGTTTGCGGATGAGATTTTCGACTTTGCTAGAACCCTACCAAAAGGTGTCGCTAATCCGCCACGGATGGTACATGGCGATCCAAAGCTCTCGAATTTTCTATTCGACCCTGGCGGCGTGGCCGTCTGTCTAGTTGATTTAGATACGGTGGGTTTGATGGATTTGGTGTGGGAACTGGGTGATGCATTTCGATCGTGGTGTAATCCACATGGCGAAGATACAAAAGATACCAACTTTTCTCTCGAAATCTTTGAACATGCTGTCTATGGTTACGCTACGATCGGTCATTGTTTCATAAGCCCAGAAGAGATTGAAGGTATCGTTCCGGCGGTCCTCACAATCTACACTGAATTGGCCGCACGATTTTGTGCGGACGCTTTGCTTGAGAGCTATTTTGGGTGGGATGCCACTCAGTTTCCCTCTTGTTCCGCGCACAATTTTGTTCGTGCACAAGGTCAGATGAATGCGGCAAGGGATCTACTTTCGAAACGCGCGGCAGCGGAGCAAATTGTTGAGCGTGTGTTCGCGACGACGGTGACCTGATGTCTGGAGCTAGATCAGCAACAACAGAATACCAAAATCGTGCGCGTGGTATCGGGCAGTGGCGAAGGCGAGCGCTGGCCAACCTTGTGCTCACGGTTTTCTTTATGCTGTGTGCATGTTCAGAGGTTAGTGTAACTAACGCCGAGGGGGAACGGGTTCGTATGAGCCGCGAAGATTTTGCCGAATACGCCGAGGCGACTTTTCGCCATCACAATCGAGTGGTAAGTGAGTTAATTACGGTATTCAGTATGAGTGACGAGGATATTCCGTTTACACCTGCATTAATCCGTTCTGAAGAAGACATGGCGGCTCGGTGTAAGCCCTTAAACGAAATGGTGTTGGCAATGATCGAAGGGCGCGAACAATCGTTCTGGGCGAGACTTAAATTATTGAACCAAGTACCACTGTGTGAGCTGGCGACTCAGCGTGTGGAACAATTGATTCCAACAATTTTATGATGACTTAAAAGAGCAAGCGATCAATTTTCACGGCTTACTCGTAACAGTTGTATTGTGACCTTCGCGACACGAACTAGTCAGGTCGAAAGGCTCAACCCGCTCGACGGTTTGTGGCGAAGCCAATCGAGGACCCGAGAATAGCGGCCGGCTCTTTTAAACTTTCCTGCCACAACAAAGATTCCATCATGATGTGAAGCGGTTGGTCTTGCACTGTCAACTCGTATACGGGTTCATCGTAGGATGCGTGGTTGTGTATTGCCCATCCAGGCGCTGACACCATCAAATCACCAGCACGCCACTCATAGCGCTTGCCTTCTACGATGCTATAGCCAGATCCATGAAAATAATAATTGATTGCTGAAGAGACGTGGCGGTGTGGACGGTCAATAATTTTAGGTGGTCGGATGGTCATTGTAGCGAAGAAACTTGGGGTCGTACCGTTCGAGCGTCCTGTCATCGGGTTATACATTAAATAAAGACGTCGTCCGATGTATTGCTCACCGAGGGCTGCCAATTTGTCGAGATTGTTTTGCACTATAGTCCATGGCCAATGGAGGACTTTCGATACTACGCTAGGAGGTGAGATCAGTGTCTCATATGGCATCAAGAGGGCGCCGTCGTCGTCTATAGGGAATGTCCCGTACGGGCTATTGCCGCGGTTTGACGCCGATTCTGGGGCATCCACTATAGTGACGTCCCCGCTAAGCGGTGGGTTTTCTTCCACCAGATGGACTTTTAACATCTCGAGCAACGGCGCATTAGAGTAGGTGAAGCGCGCATGTAGGTCCGCAGTATCGTTGATATGTCGGTACGGGATAAAGGACGGGTGATTCCACACGTCGTATTGGTTGAAGTGGATCTGTTTACCGGACACGATGGTCGCGCCACCGCCGCGGATACAGAAATTTACCTGGGTCGAATTGTGCCGGATGGGTGTCGTCTCCTCGCCTGGTAATAACACCTCCATGGTGAGCCGGACACCGGGGTTTAGTCCTGGTGTATCCTCATTCGCGCTGGGATGGACAAACTGGACTTGGCGTCTCCCATTCGCGGGCGGCGGAATATCCGCTAGCCGTTCGATTTCAAGATCGATCGTCTCTCGCGTGATCAACACCGGGGGCCAGTCTTTGGCTGGATTCGCCGTTGCCGGAGACGCCGTTGTTTCCCCGGCGCCGCTTTGATCGATAACGAGGGCTGTCGTCTCTGCCATGGGCCTAAGTCTCCGTGTTAAAAATTGGGCGCGGGGGCACAAAAATACTTTGCTTCCTAAGTAAAATAACATATGCTCGATGTAATGTGGACCTTTAAATTGAAGCAATTTTGCGCATGAAAAAGCGAGCAACAACAGTGCCACGTCTTTGGCCGGACACTGGCAATACGCAAATTCCATACTGGATTTATACAGATCAGAACATTTTCGATCGGGAGATGGAGCGGATATTTTGCGGGTCAAGTTGGGCCTATGTCGGCTTGTCCGCTGAATTGCTGGATCCTGGTAGTTTCATAACGACAAATATTGGTGACCGTTCGGTGGTTATCTGCCGCAACGGGGATGGTGAACTGCGGGGATTCGTAAACCGTTGTGCACATCGTGGGGTTAAATTCTGTCGTCATCGTTCAGGTCAAGCTAAACGTTTCACCTGCCCCTATCATCAATGGACCTACGATCTTAATGGCGATCTAAAAGGCGTTCCGTTCATGCGAGGGGTTAATGGTCAAGGTGGTATGCCGGAGGATTTCGACCTTGGCGCGAATGGTTTGCAGCAACTCAAGGTGATCGCCCACAACGGTGTCTTATTTGCGTCGTTTGATCTCAGTATGACCGAGTTCACGACCTACTTGGGCGAATCCAACCGCTACTATTTTGAGCGCGTTTTCGATGGCCGAGAACTACGTTTGCTAGGCCATTCGCGCCAACTCATCCGGGGCAACTGGAAGTTGATGTTTGAGAACATCAAGGACCCTTATCACGCATCATTATTACACGTTTTTTTAGTTACCTTCGGATTGTTTCGCGCCGATCAGCGTGCACAAGTGAAGATGGATAAAACGGGTGGCCATGGTTTGTTGATATCGCGCAAAGGTGAGCAGAAAGCGACTGATGCGACTCAGGATATTGCGAATCTGCGGGAAGATTTTAAGCTCAAAGATCCGCGTTTGCTTGACCCGGTAAAAGAATTTAAAGATTCGGCGACGGTCGTTATGCAAACATTGTGGCCGAACCTCATTATCCAACAGCAATCGAATACGATCGCGATGCGTCAGGTACAACCACGCGATCCATCTTCGTTTATTCTCGCCTGGACATTCTTTGGTTATGCCGATGACGACGAAGCGATGACGATTCGACGCCTGCGCCAGGCAAATCTTATGAGCGCCTCAGGCCTTGTTTCATGTGATGACAGTGAGGTGATCAAGCTGGCTCAAGACGGTATTAATAGTGATGTCGAGGGCCACGCGCTATTCGAGATGGGCGGTCGCGACACGGAAGATACCGAGCACATGGTTACGGAAACGGCGATCCGCGCGTTTTATAAACATTATCGCGCGGTTATGGAGTTGTAATTCGATGGCAGCGTCAACGGTGCAGCTATTCTGCGAGCTGTACGACCTCTATGCGCGTTATACCGAAGCGCTTGACGACGGTCCGCTTGAGCGCTGGCCCGAGTTTTTTACCGAGCAGTGCATGTACCAAATCATTCCGCGGGATAACTACGATCGTGGTCTCCGCGTGGCTATCATGCGTTGC
>CAYFFH010000004.1:0-26227 GCA_964342175.1 uncultured Enterobacteriaceae bacterium
ACTACCGGAATTCGGCGCGAACGCGTCCAGCATATTCGCGGCGCCGACCCAGTCCCCGGCTTCATCGACGTAGTATTTGAAGTAATCTTCTGCTTGTTTTTGCGAATCTCCTTGTGTGATTGCCGCCATACCCCATACTTGAATATCGCGGCCGAATTCCTTTTTGGCCAACGTCTTAACGTCGCGTAGTATTTCAGCACCAATTTCCAAGGTTGGAGCGAGTAGGAAATTCATGTCTGCATGCTCGGCGGCGAAACGTTGGCCAGCTGGACTGACACCGGCGCTGATAATAAACGGATGCGGCGTTTGGATAGGCTTCGGCTCGGCGTAGGCAGCAGGGCAATCGAAGTATCGGCCCTTATAATCAAACCCACCCGTTTCCGTCCACAATCGCTTGATGAGGGTGATCCACTCGGCCGCGACGGCGTATCGCTCGTCATGCTCCCGTTGTGGACGCCCGAACATGCCGATTTCGCTGGCGTTCCACCCAGCGACAATATTTAGACCAAAACGGCCGCAAGAAATATGATCTATCGTGGCTGCCTGTTTTGCAGCCATCACTGGATGTATCGTTGGTACGTGAGAGGTGGCAAGCACATGGATATTTTCGGTTGCCTGGGCGAGGCCCGCGGCCCAGGTATAGGTTTCGAAGCAGCGGTGATTAAAATTTGTCTGGCCTCCGAAGCCCTTCCAGCGTGCGACTGGAATCAATGCTTCGATGCCAACGGCGTCCGCGGCGCGCGCTATTCGCACGCTCTCGTCCCAGTTTACTTCGATGTTGCCCGGCGCACTTGTTACCGCGCAGCCGTGCGAGACGTTAACGCCAAACACCCCAAATTTAAGCGCGTTTCCTGCACGCAAGCGGTCTGTAGACTTCATGTATACTATACGCAGGAATAGCCGCCATCTACCGCGACCACCGCACCATTCATAAACGAAGCTTCATCTGAGGCAAGAAATATTACCAACCAAACTACTTCTTCAGGGCGACCTAGACGTCCGGTTAAATGTGCTTTTTCCATGGCTTCCCAGATCTCTTCCCGGTCTTCAAATTTTTCTAGGTACTTGTGCGGCATCGGCGTATCAATTGCGCCAGGAGCGACCGCGTTGACTCGAATTTGATGGTCCCTCAAGTCGTTCGCCATTGACCGGGCGAGCTGAGCAACGCCAGCCTTTGATGCACCGTAGGCAGCCATGTCCGGAAATCCAACCAGTCCGCCCACGGAGCTATTTAAAATTATGGAGCCGCCGTCGCCCTGCTCGACCATTTGACGAGCTGCGCGCTGACATAGCAAAAATGATGCGCGAACATTAATGTTTAGGACGTGATCGATTTCTTCTTCAGTTGTTTCGAGCAGTGGACTGCCGACCATGACTCCGTGATTGTTGAATAAAACATCGATACGGCCGAACCGATCAGTCGCTGTTTTGATGATTTCGTCAAGGTCGATGGCTGAGGTCACATCACCACGCACGTAATGGACCTTGTCTGGATATTTCTGCATCGTTTCATTGATTGCTTTAGTCGCTTTGCCAGGTAGGTCGGTTGCTACAACCTTTGCACCCTCGGCGGCAAACAACTCCACTGCAACCTGACCTTGACCGCCGGCGGCACCAGTGATGATGCACACTTTATTCTCTAACCGTCCCATAACATGCTCCGTTTACAATATGGTTTTTCAAGATCGCAATAACGGTGACGCTACTGTTCTCGAGTGGGCTCGGATTATAGTGTGATCTCCGCTTGTACTTCGAGTGTCCGGTGTGATTGCGAAATGGTAATGCTTTGGAGAAGCACCAGGCTGCCGCTAGATGTTGCGTTGTTAATCTCCGGCAGACAGTGGTGGGTTTCTCAGAAATTGCGGGATGTTAGCGGGTATGAGTGCCCAGGGTGGCGCGCTATCGAGCCAGATGGCTAATGTTGGTCTAAATGGGCTCGGGTCGTCGAAACTGGCTACGGTGACAGCATGCAGGTTTTCGGTCGCCGCGAACAAGGGCGACCCGCATTCGGGGCAAAAATTACGGGTGATAGTTCGAGTACTCTCTGCTTGCACACTGTAACCTTTTACGCTTCCAAATACGCGCACTGATTGGACAGGCATGATGGCGAAGTTGCCGCATGCGCCACCAGCGAATTGCTGGCAATCGCGGCAATAACACAGGGTCACGGCAAGTGGCTCTGCAGCACACTCGTATCGAATCTTTTTGCAACTACAGCCCCCAGCGATTTTTTGTAGCATTGCTTTTTTCTCCTTTGAGATTTCTCGTCGACTCGCGAGCGATGTTCTTTATGCAAAGTACGCTGATTTTCAACTGACGCCGAACACTTGCTCTAGCGCACTCCGGATCGGCGCAAACGCTTCACTCGGTGCGTGCGTCATACGGTTATGACAAATCGCGACCGCGAGATTCTCATCTGGATCTGCCCATCCGATTGAGCCGCCCGCGCCGGGGTGGCATAGTGTGCGCGGATTCTCACCCACAAGTCGGTAGGGATACTCATCAGTTACGTCACCACCTAACCAAAATCCGCTGGTCCCCACCCGTACTGGGAAGCCGAGAATCGTATCAGGAAGGTCGGTATCGCGGCGTGGTGTGCTGAAGCTACGCACACGTTCTTCTGACAATAAACGGATACCATCGAGAGAGCCACCATTGGCGAGCAGCGCAAATAATCGTGCAGCACTGCGCGCGTTCATGATGCCATTTGCGCCTGGGTTGCACGAGCGCCTAACGTCTCCTCGCCCGAATACTTCTTCGATTGTTGCAACTTGCGGAGGGATGGCGGCAAATATTGGAAGTTCGGGTGGTAACTCTCGTGGGGCCGAGTTCTTTATTCTTGCGATCCGACATTCTACTCCATCGGGGATTCCGATCCAGAGATCCGTGATGCCGAGCGGAGTGCAGATTTCATCTTGCACAAATTGACCGAACGGCCGGCGGCTCGGATCGGTGCGTCTGACACATTCGGCTATTACCCAGCCGAATGTGTAGCACATGTAAGCGTTATCGGATCCGGGTTCGAAGCGGGGTGTCATCTTCGCCAACTTGTCGACCATCCAGTCGTAATTGCTCATGAGTTCTGGGGTGACTCCGTCTGGCATTTGCGGGATACCGAGTCGATGGCTCAGCGCATCACGAATCGTCGCACGATCTTTCCCTTGTGCAGCAAACTCTGGCCAATATGCCGCGATTGGTTTTTCGTAATCGATTAAACCTCTTTCTGCTTGGATGTGTAATGCGGTTGCGGTGACCGCCTTGATCACAGAAAAGCAAGCAAAAAGGGTGTCGCGATCAACTTTTCGCCCGGTAGTTTCATCGGCGATACCGGCGCAAACATCGACGACGAGTTCCCCACAATGATATACGGCGACTTGTAGACCAAGCTCGCCGTGTTCCCGAATGGCTACATCGACGGCTGCTTTAAAGACATTGTTGAGTAGTGCGCTGCCCGGGGTCGGTGCAGTCATTGGGATTTACCTCTACGCTTCGGTTCCCGCCGAGTTGCAGAGCACCTAGCAGTTATTTTGTGCGTCTTGTTTGGCATAGCTTACTCGTCGTTGAATGCGATCGGTATACATCCGGAATAATCGGCGATCAGCATCGTACTCAGGCAGATGATGTAAATCAGCATCTTTTTCGAACACGTCGACACACCGTTGGAATTCGCGGTCGATCCGACCGTAGACTTGAGCGGAGGTTTCGCTCTCACTGAGTAGTGTGATTAGTGAAGTAATTACCGTGAATAAGCGATCTTGTAACTCATTAGATGCATTCGTTCGGGCTAGCAGAAAAACGGCACTTGCTAGCATAACGAACTTTGCTTCGGTGCGACCGAATTGGCGGATCGACTCAAATTCAAAGATCTCACTTTGTTTGATCGGCGTATCTTCGAATTCCGCGAAACCTTGACTCATCCGAGCGAGAAAACGTGACTGTCCGCGCTGTTTTAAGGTAAGCCCGGCGCGTTCGCGCTCAATGATCAATCCTTGTGCACGTCGCTTATCACCTCCAGGATCATTTACTGTAACGATTAGATAGTCGACGATAGCCGAATGCGCGACCCACGATTTATGGCCGCTTAATAAATACCCTTGTGCGTCATCTCGGAGGGTGGTTCCTGGATATGCTTGTGGATTTTGTGTATTTTCGGTTGCGGCGAAAGCGGCCCAACCGCCCAACGGTAGCGACTTGAAGGCGTTGCGCAATGTCGCTTGATATCCTGCTGTAAAGACCCAAGGCAATCGATCGGCAAGTAGGCTACCCACTATCGCAATGTCTATCGGCGCTAGGTTACCGATACATCGTTCGTGCCACAATCGATAATAATCTTTCTCCGTAATGCATTTTACCGGAGCATACGCGCCATTTAGGAATTGCTCTAGGGAAGTCAAATTCACCATGGCTTATTAATAGACAGCTCTGCTAGGCCGTTAGTCAGAGACCTCAAAAGAATCTGGACTATATAGAGACTCTCAAAGGTCAGACCATGATGTGCTCTTCAGTTAAGAGAATCGATATACCTGATGCGCCCGCTGTTGCGCTTGTGCGGGCGCGTTTACCCTCTTCAGTATTAAACACAGCATCCATTGCTTCTTTTGTCTCGAAAAATACTTCTGCAATACCATCGTAGTCTTGATCTGGGGTGGTACACAGGTTGATTCGATATTCCTTGAGCCCCGGCCATCGCTTGACTTTTGGAGCATGCTCTTCCAACCACCACTGTTTGAACGCCGAGAACTCCATGCCCTCCGGTCTCTTAATTATTCCCATTACTTTGAACATTGCGCGCCTCCGAAAATTTTATTTCGTTATCTATGGAAACATAACCTAGTCATTCTTCTGGCCACACCTGATTCAAACTACGTAAGGCTCCAACGGCGTTAGGCCAGCCGGCGTAGTGTGCGGTGTGAGTGATCATTTCCAGCATTTTCTCTCTCGGAACACCCATTCGACGCGCGGCCGCAAAGTGAAATCGTTGTTCGGGTTCCCGAGCGAGCGCTGTGAGTATCGTGCAAGTTACAAGTTCACGCTCTTCTAATGAAAGCGCGTCTCCTTGCCATACATCGCCGAATAAATGTTCTAAAGTGTAGTCCAGGAATTTCTTCGGGAAACTGTTTATCGCGTCCGGATCACCACACAATTGTTCAAGTAGGGCACGCCCTTTTTCACGCTTTTCGTCATTCATGTTCGGATCCTCGGTTACATTTTCGTTAGAAATTTGGAATACGCTTTATCGTCGATATTTGTCCTGTGTTGGCTGTAAATTTTGTGCGGAATTCCCATGCTCCACCTAGTTTACTGTATGGCTTGTCGTTTATCAGCGTAAAATTTGCGGAATCTCGTAAGACATTTGAAAACAAACCTTCTATCTTCTGTTCTTATATTGCCATGGTATCGGGTGCAGTTTTTTGGAGGTGATCAGTGCTCGCAAGCTTGATAACCTGCCAAGGTGGTTCATTGTCGACAATGGTGACTGAGGTGTTTGCAACGACTGAATCCTTACTTATAGTGTGGTTTGATATTTCTAGCTTCCGCTCAAAGAATGATCTTAAAACCAGTCCGTGAGTGATAACCGCGAAGTCTCCGGGAAGTATTTGTGCCTGCGCTATTACTTCGTTCCACGCGGTATCGACTCGCGAATGGAACACTTCCCAACTTTCGCCCCCTGGAGGTTTGTAGTCCGGACCAAAAATATCCACGTCGTTAAATTCAGTATATGGCCTGCCGCGTATTTCCCCAAAGTTCCGTTCACGTAGAAGAGGACTCTCGATCAATCTAGCGCCAGTGTAATGTGCGACTCGCTCCGCGGTAGTTCGTGCGCGTTCATAGTCACTAGTGAGAATTAGCTCAATTGGTCTGTGAGTCAAACTTCGTCCTAGCTTATCTGCCTGTAGTGAACCGTGCATGCTAAGGGGGGTTTCAGGAAGTTGGATGACCTGCGCGACGTTGAGCTCGGTTTCGCCATGACGAATTAGTAGGATCGCCATATTCTTTTTAAGCCCCTGTAAAATTTGGCTTTCTTTTCTCCGCAAACGCTGTCACACCTTCGGCGAAATCGTTGCGTGCCGCGCAATCTGCGAATGTTTCCCCTTCAAGTTGGAGTTGCGATTCCCACGTGTTCTCAAGTGACCGATACAACAGGCGTTTGGTGTTACCGTAGACATGTGTTGGCCCTTCGGCTAGTCGTAACGCTAGCTTATCTGTTTTCTCTTTTAAGCTCGCGGACGGCACGACAAAATTAATCATGCCCATGTCTTTAGCTTTGTTGGCATCGAATCGATCACCTAGTAACGCTATCTCCATGGCTTTCTTAATCCCTACCGCGCGCGGTAGATTAAATGACGCTGACCCGTCAGGTGTTGTACCTATATGTACGTATGCCAGTGTGAAAAAAGCATTGTCGGCTGCGATAATAAGATCGGAAGCGAGAGCCATACTCACCCCAGCGCCAGCCGCCGCCCCCGCGACGCTTGCGATGATCGGTTTTGACATCCGTCGCATGGTGAACATAATCGGGTGCAAGTCATGGATGCGCTGGGTAAAGGAGGCACGGATTTCTGCGGGAGGTTTGTCGATATCTTCGGCCATTCGTTTGACGTCGCCGCCAGCCATAAAATGCTCCCCCGCGCCTCTCATTACGATGCAACGGATCGTATCGTCGTATTCGAGTTCCGCGAGAGCATCGCGTAAGTCACGACGCATATCATTGCTCAAAGCGTTTCGCGCTTCGGGACGGTTGAATGTTAGTGTTGCAATGCTGTTATTTTTTTCTATTAGCAAGTCCGCCATATTTTTACTCCTAAAAAGTTGCGGGTGGGGCGGTGACCATGGTGCCGGAGCGCCGGGAAACACAAGGAGGCATGTGAATTTAATTTATCTCAAATCACCCAATTAATATATGTGAGAGTCTATTACTTGATTTATTAAGCACCACTTTTTTGTCTCAAATTGAACTCATGTGAAGAGTTTGTGTGCGGAAACGCCTGATGGGGAATAGGAACTTCTAAGAAACTACACAGTGGCTCCCAACCGTCACCGACGTTGTAGGTCAGCAACCGATCAGCGGCTAAAGTGGACTGAACATCTGCTATATTTTTATTATATAAGGCGATAGCGTGTGTCTTATCATAAAGCACGCCGCCGAAAACGCGTTTACGGATCAGTTCGACGGCGATAGTACTAGTGTCCGTTATTGCAGAGATTGTGGGAAAGATGGTCTGGGTCATACTTTTGTACCAGCTTTCAGCGCTACGTACCGTAAGCAAGACTTTTGCCCCTGGGTAATAATCGCTCAGTTCCCTCCAATAGAACGCCGAAGGCCAATCGACTGCTGCGTGGTATCCTGTGAATGCGGTATCCCAATCGCGGGATTCTTCGACGGCAATCTTACGCCATATAATACGTTGTGAATCATTGTTGTTGACTTCAACCATATGGTGGCACGGACCCAAGCCGAGTATTTCTAACGCGGTTTTCGCAGACATCGTGCCGGTTCGACCAAAGCCTGCTCCGATAAGAGAAAGAGTCATCGATGGAGATCCTGTTTCGATCAAATAGTATATTAGTTACAGTGGAGTATGACGCATCGAACCCTAGAGACAAATCACGTGCGAGCTTAGTGTCTGAATCGAAACTACCACTGGATGATATTTCTAAGAGGACTATCGGCCACTACGAAGGGCAGGCCGACTCGTTTTGGCATGGAACACGCGACCACGACGTTAGCCAAAATATCGACGCATTGCTAGAGCATATAAAGGGTTCTGAACCATTTGAGATTCTGGATCTCGGTTGCGGGCCAGGCCGGGACCTTAAAACATTTGTCGAGCGTGGGCATAGTGCGATCGGTCTAGATGGCGCGCCAAGATTTGTCGAGATGGCGCGAGAGTATAGTGGTTGCGAGGTATGGTTGCAGGATATTTTGGCGCTCGACCTGCCAGTCTCAAGATTTGATGGAATTTTTGCCAATGCTGTTTTGTTTCATGTGCCGGGTGTGGCTCTCCCGGAGGTACTAGACGGGCTTTATATGAGTTTAAAACCAGGGGGCGTCTTGTTTACCTCCAATCCACGTGGCCATAATGAAGAAGGCTGGAGCGGGGAGCGCTACGGTGCTTATCGGGACCTGGTTCAATGGCGAAGCTTTATGGATATGGCGGCGTTCGTCGAGTTAAACCATTATTATCGGCCTAAGGGTTTACCGCGGTCACAGCAACCGTGGCTTGCCAGCGTGTGGCGAAAAATATAGGGCGTGAAAAATGTTGACGCAATTGGGCTGTCTAATACGTTGAAAACGATCTGCAGTTTTTACTGATTTATATTGAGTACAATGAAACTACTGGTACGTAACCTCTCCCGCAGTACTACTGAACAAGAGATCCGGGAGTTATTCGAAAAATATGGCGCGGTGCAGTCCTGCACTCTTGTGATGGATGTAGGGACGGGGAATTCTAAAGGTTTTGGTTTCGTGGAGATGCCGAAACCTGGTGATGCCAAGGCCGCGATGAAAATGCTGAACGGTACTATGGTTACTGGCAAAAAAATACGCGTCAAAAAAGCCGAGCTGAAATCGAGAATAAAAACTAAGTCAAGACCAGATGCCATCGAGTCAGTCTAGATATTACTAGTAAGATTCGAACCGCTGTGAAGCAATATCATTTGTTCGAGAAATTCGCTTAATGTTGACATTTTACAAGTCAAAATTGCGAACGAAATGATGTCCCAACGCTCTCTGACAACCTTGTACAGGCGGTGAAGAATGCTACAGCTTGCGGAATCTCGGAAGTCGTGCTTCTAGTGTTGGTAACGGTTGCCGCAGCGTCGTTTTGACAGTTCATCTACCTGTGAATATAGGCTCTCGCCGTTCGGACGCAGCTTTGATTCCTTCCTTCCAGTCCTTGGTCGTACGTAATGCGTTTTGTTCGATGAGTTCGTGATCCGTTTGTCGCGCAACCTTTTCCGCCAGCCCAAGCCGCAGTGTAGTCCGGGTCGAGCATACTGCCAGTGGCGCGCAACCGGCGATCTCCTGCGCCAGGTTAACTGCCGCCTCACGAACGTTCTCACGCGGAACGCAAACATCAGCCAGTCCCCACGCATGGGCTTGCTTACCATTCAGCCTGCGGCTGGTCAGACACATTAGGCTCGCTCGTTGCTTGCCAATCAGTTCCGGTAGGGTCACGGTAAGGCCGAACCCGGGATGAAAACCGAGCTTGGTGAAGTTGGCACTAAAGCGGGCTTCCGGGCAAGTTACCCGGAAATCGGCTGATGCGGCTAGTCCGAGACCACCGCCAATGGCCGCTCCCTGAACAGCCGCGATTGTCGGTTTTCGGCAGCGGAATAGGCGCACCGCTTCAATATAAAGTGAATTTGATAATTTACCTTGTGAATTGTCTTTCACGTTTCCAGCGTCACCGGCACCGAAGTTAGCACCTGCGCAAAAGTTTTTCCCTTGCGCGCACAATACAATCGCGCGACAACTCTTTAGGGTATCAAGGGCCTCATAGACGTCGGCAATTTGATTGATTAGATCGACATCGAAAAAATTGTGCGGAGGTCGTTGAATTTCGACTATTGCGACATAGTTTTTGATCTTGACGCCGAGATCTTGCTTATCAAGCATGGACATAATATGTCTCGTATTAGATTAGTTTTTATAACTTTAGAGGAGTTCAATCGAACATCAGCACAGTGCGGGTAACCTCGCCAGCTTCCATCGCTGTGAATGCTTCACTGATTCGCTCCAGCGGTTCGTGTCGGGTGACCATAGCGTCGAGGTCAAGGCGCCCTTGGCGATAAAGTTCTAAATAATGAGGTGCGTCGATAGTGAACCGATTAGATCCCATCATACAACCGAGGATGCGTTTTTCTAAAAAGAAATGTCCCGCGTTTACTGAGATCATTTCACCTATTGGGATAGCACCGACGAGAACCGCAGTGCCATGTGGTGCCAGGCAATAGAACGCTTGTTCTAACAACTGAGGTAAGCCGACAACTTCAAACGCGAAATCTGCACCACCGCCCGTCATTTTCCGGACTCCTTTTACGGGGTCAACGCTAGTGGAGTTAATCACGTTAGTCGCGCCGAAGATTTCGGCATTTTTGAGTTTATCATCCAACACGTCAATGGCGATGATCTGTCGTGCGCCTGCGATGCGTGCACCCTGCATCACGGAAGTGCCAACACCGCCGGCTCCGAATACTGCAACCGTCGATCCGGGTGTCACTTGAGCCGTATTTAGGGCTGCACCAACGCCTGTTGTCACCGCGCAGCCCACTAATGCAGCGCGGTCCAAAGGAATGTCCTTATCGATTTTAACGACTGCACGATGATGTAGCAGCATCGCCTCTGCGAACCCACCTAGATCTGCGAATTGATAGATAGTTTCTCCGCCGCGAGTGATTCTTGGAGTTTCATCTTCGTCGCGTAGGCAAGCGCCGCGGTCGACGCACAAATTTGGCCGTCCTTGTATGCACTGCTTACAGTTGCCACAAAACATCGAGGTACAAGCAATTACATGATCTCCGACGGAGACGTTGCGCACGCGGTCACCAATAGCCAGCACTACGCCAGCAGGTTCGTGTCCCAGGATAGTCGGTGGTTGCGACGGTATCGCGCCGTGCAGCGCATGTAGGTCACTGTGGCAAACTCCACAAGCCATAGTTTTGACCAGGACTTCCTCCGGACTTGGGTCTGCTAGATCGACGTCTTCGATGGTAAGCGGTCTATTGGTTTCCCGGTGTACCGCGGCCTTAATTATCATGATCGCCTCCTATAAAATCGAAGTTAAATTAATTCCGCCCGTTAGGTCAGGGCGCTGCTGATTTGATCGAAAAGAGCGTCTAGGTCCTAACAAAAGAGCTAAGGTGTCAGACCACTATACTTGTTTCTATGTCAGTCTTGACGGACTAAACGACTCCGCGTTCGCGGAGTCCTTCCAATGCGATTTCATCGATACCAGCGAGAGAACGATAAACTGCTGTGTTGTGCTCTCCTAGCTTTGGCGCGGCTTGATCGAAATTCAGAGGGTTTTCCGTGAAACGGATCGGTATACCGAGCCCAAAAGCGTTAGGGATGGCCTCCCCCGTCGGCAACTCAAGTCCCGGGAACATATTGCGCGCACGAAGTTGAGCGCTTTCTAGTACTTCGTCCAGACTTAAAACTGGGCCGCAAACGACCTTGTGCTGTTGTAAAGTCTCGACAACGGTATCGCGTTTTTGTTTACTTACCCACTCGGCGACTAAAGTCTCTATCGTTTCGAGATTTTCGCGACGTCCGATAACGTGTATGAAACGCGTATCGTCGATTAAATCGTTTCGGTCCATTGCAAGCAACAAGGCTTGCCAGTCTTTATCTGTTATGCAAGCTAGGGATACGTGCCCGTCGATCGCGGCGAAGGTATTAAATGGGACTCCCCCCGGATGACGATTTTCTAATGGAAACTCCATCATGTCGCCTTGATAAAACTCGATTACTTCGGGTAGTAGGAAAGCGAGGACATCTAACATTGCGACGTCTACCCAATCGCCTTTACCGGTAATGCCCCGACGCAGCAAAGCCGAGAGAATCCCTATCACTGCTACCAGTGGAGTTACCGTATCGGCGATTGCCGCACCACAACGGACTGGTGATTTGTCAGGAAAGCCGGTAATTGCCATGATCCCGCCCATCGCTTGTCCGATCGGGTCGTAAGCGCGCCAATCCCGCATTGGTCCATCTTGACCAAAGCCAGATATGGAACACACAATAATCTTTTCATTTAATTGCTTTAACCTATCGTAGTCACACCCGATTTCTGCAAGTATTCCCGGTGAATAGTTCTCGACCACAATATCAACATTCGTACACATACTGCGGAGTAATGATTGACCTTCTTCTGAATGCAAATTTAGTGTAATACTCTTCTTATTACGCGCACGATGGATAAGTCCGAGTCCGATGTCATCTGGAGACTGGGGATGTTCGGACACTCCTTTCGGGCCGGCAAACGGCGCGCGATTACGATATATATCGCCTCTTTCTGGTGGTTCAATTTTAATTACTTCGGCACCGAGTCCCGCCAATAACATGGTGCAGTACGGTCCGGCGAGGTAACGAGTCAAATCCAGAACGCATACGCCTTCGAGTGGTTTCGGTGTGGTTTTCATATAATCGATGACCTCGAATATTAGTTGTTTATCAGTTCTGTTAGCACTCATGCTCCAATCTGACACCCGTTGCATTTGCGCCATACGATCACACAGAATCAGCAACGCAGGTTTTTACATACATGGGCCCGGGCGAGAGTGCATCAAAGCACCGGGTGGAGCTTATCGAGATGCTAAAGAAATTGATATTTTTTAGTGCATTTTTTGGGCCATTTATACTGGCTGGCATACTGTATTTGTCGATGTATAGTGGCGCAGATCTCTGCAATAAACATTTTGATCGGATGACAATAAGTATCAATCAATCAAACACTTGTAGGATTGACGCGGACTGCGAAAGTATCAAGCTTAACCACCCGAGTTATGGTTGCGAAGACGCGGTAGTGAACTCGCGCGCCAAGGGCGCGTTAGATTTAATGAACAAAACGGCAGCGGAACATGGCTGTAGGCTGCATTTAAAGACCGAGGCATGTGTGAGTCCATCTACACAGGAGACAATCATCCGATGTGTCGAAAACCGATGCACTCGGTCTAGCGAACCAGCTAGGTAATGTAATTTCAACTGTTGACCAGGTGTGCCAGATTTAGGGCTGTGAGTTTTCGTATAGTGCAATGTCGCGAACGAGTTTTGCGATTTTCCGCTATCATATGCATTGTTTGCAAAAACGGCTTGAGCGAGGGTTCTATGACAAACCGACCAGTAGACCCAGAACAACCACCAGTATCCGGGCTCCACCACTCCGCTTACCGTTGTCGTGATGCTGAAGAAACCCGTATGTTTTACGAAGACACTTTGGGTTTTCCAATGAAAATGGCATTACACAACGATGTTCATCCGACTACAGGTGAGCCGGACGTATTTATGCATCTGTTCTTCGATATTGGAAGTCACGTCGATGGGAAAGCAAATTACATCGCCTTCTTCGATGTGCCGGATCACCCGGGCGATGATCCGGAGGAGTTGTATAAAACGCGCTGGGGCTTGGACCTGCACTTTGCTATGGGCCTCGCCGATCATAAAGCACTGTATGCGTGGAGGGACAGGCTCGAGACGCACGACATCGAGGTTGAGGGGCCGATAGACCACGGTATGTTTTCATCAATCTATTTTCATGATCCAAACGGCTACCGCCTCGAATTTTCTGCTGCTAACGCGGAGCAAGCTAAGGTTTTTGCGCAGCATACACGTGATGCACATGAGAATATGGAAAAATGGAACGCCTGGAAGGTCAGCCGCCACGTTAACGCAGCGGTTGGGTAGGGTTAAGCTTAACGAAACGCAGGGATTACCGACTCGGCGAGATCTCGGAACACACTACGTTGGTGATCGGCCGGAGGTAGGAACACAACTTCATCGAGCCCCGCATCGGAGAGGCTCTGCAAGCGCGCTGTGATTTCGCTCGGCGAACCAACGATACACGTGTTCTCTATGGCTTCTGGTGTCACGAAGATCCGTTCCTCCGGCTGTAGAAACGTGCAGTGACCGTCGTGGATTTGTCGAAAGCGGGCAGTTTCTGGAAGGGTGTACTCCTCAACTCGCCGGCAATATTGTTCCCACTGATCGGCGAAGAAGGGTGGGATGAGTTCATCCTTTTCACCGTGTTGCTTCCAAACCTCCCAGGCAAAATGCAATACGCATGTCACCATCGAGCCAGTTTCGTCGATCACTCGGTCATCGGTGAGTTTATCTCCGGCACGCAACACGCAGGCAGACGTAACACAGGCTTTATGAAAGTTATGTGGAAGTTCCCGGCCAGCTTTTTTTGCGCCTTGTTCAATTTGGTTTTGTGATGCCGCAATCTCATTAGGATCGACTGAAATTGTCATCCAACCATCACCGTAGGCACCGGTTGCTCGCAATACTAACGGCCCGTTCGCAGCTACATATATCGGTATTGGTTGATCGAGATTGATGAAGTAGCGATCCCGGTGTATGAAGGCTATATCCCGAGTTTTCCCATCGTAGGTGTAATCGACTTCTTCTCCTGCAAGTAGCCCGCGGACTATCCGCAGGTATTCTCGGAAATCTTTCACCCTCATAGGATCTTGCCCCATAACGCGCATTGCGGTATGGCCAGTTCCGATGCCGAGAAAGACTCGGCCCGGCGCTAGCTGGTTAATCGATGCGATCGAATGGGCAGTAACGGGTGCAATCCTAGTACCAGTGATCGCCACGCCTGTGCCGATTCTAATCCGTTTTGTATTAACTGCCGCCAGTGCCATTGTTGCGTAGCAATCGGACCAGATCATTTGCGAGTCCGGGACCCAGGCCGTGTCATAGCCAAGTTCGTCGGCGTAACGAATAAGTTCCCATTTGTCGATATGGGTATCGAACATAATCCCGAATTGCATGGAATCTTCTCCGTGTCGTTATTCTTTTGAAAATAACTGAAAGCGAGATACATATGCTCTAACATCGCATTGCATAAGTCTACTTAACCCCAAAGATATGGTATCTCCACGACATTTAGTCGTTGATAAATTCGCGGACTAAGTTATGGAAATCTTCGGTGTGTGTTATATGCGGACTGTGACCACAACCATCCATTATCTTCAGCACCGATCCTTGGATTCGATTATGTATAGTCACCGCGTGATTTTTCCGCACGAGCGGATCCTCGGTGCCGTGAATGACCAGCGTTGGGCACGATATTTGTTCGATCGGAGCTAAGCGGACATCCCCACCTTGCCCATATAGGCGCACCATCACATCGCACCATTTCCACCAAGTAGTTTGCCAGTAGGTCTCTCCATAGGCCTCCGTGAGCGCATCACATACTTTGACGGGCCATAGACTCACGTCACGACGCGCTTCGAAGATCTCGATGTCATCTGCCGTGACTTCGGCGAGCCCACCCCACACAACTAATCGCGACACCGCTTCTGGATACAACGCGCCTAAGCACAATGCGACATCTGCACCCTCACTCCATCCAAATACAGTGGCGGGGCCAAGATTTAGCGCCTTTATGAAGGCGGCCATATCTTTAGCATCACGCTGGTAGAAGTCATCTGGGTAGTCTCGATTCGGCGGGCGCGTATGGCCGTAACCTCGCCGTTCGGGTGCAATCACCCGATAGTCGGTGCAAAATGACTCGATCTGGTTTGAGAAATCACTTTTTGCTGTACCGATTGTCCCACCCAACAATACCAGTGGCTCACCATTGCCGGTATCTATGTAATAGTAACTAATACCCCCTATTTCTATAGCTTCCATCTGCTTAGCGTTCAGTAGTTTTTCGAAAACAAAACTCCATCGCGTGACAAGATATCGATGTCTTCTGCGGAGCGTCCGAGTACGTTAATTAAAATTGATTCGTTGTGTTGGCCCAAAGTCGGCGCTTCTAATGGAATATTATTTGGCAGGCGTCGCCACTTGATTGGGTGCCCCGGCATTTCAAACGGACCGTGTATGGGGTCGTCAACCGTGCGAACTGTCCCGCGTTCACGCAGGTGTGGATTTTCTATGGTCTCCCCTACTGAGAGTATCGGTGCGCACGGAACGTCGAAGTTGCTTAGGTGATCGACCGCACTTTGGATATCTGGAAACTTTGTTAGCCACGTTTCGATGATCTCGGTCAATTCGTCCCGCCGGGCCAACCTTCCCGGATCATCAGATAAGGTTGGATCTTCGCTGAGGTCTGGCCTTTCCATCGCGCGACAAAAATCCGGCCAATGACGCAGGAATGCCATAATGATCAGGAAACCGCCGGTGCCACGGAACACGCCACACGGGCATAGATAACTAAAATGACTCCCTTGGCGAGTTGGACTTACAGTGCCACCGCTGCCGCTATAGACGTGCACGTTCGCTTCGTGATACGAGTAGTAGACATCCACCAGCGCTACGTCGAGGTGGTCGCCTTCGCCCGTTCGATTCCGATGATGGATCGCGGCTAACACGGCTAAAGCACCATGGACCCCCGTGCTTGCGTCACCGATAGCGGTGCCAGGAAGGCACGGCGGCTCGTCCGGTTCACCAATCATTGAGGTAATTCCCGAGTAGGCCTGAGCAATGAAATCGTAGCCGGGAGTTTGCGACAGTGGCCCAGTCTGGCCGAAGGTTGATATTGAGCAGAGAATAATGTCATCTTTGAGTTGGCGTAGGCGATCGTAGCCTATGCCCATTGCATCCATTACACCCGGTCGGAAATTCTCAACGACGACGTCGACTTTCCCAGCTAATTCCGCGACGATTGCGATACCACGTGGGTCCTTAAGATCAATGCAGATACTCTGCTTACCTCGATTTTGTTGCACGAAATATAAGCTGCGATCGTTTTTATACACTGAGATTGGACGAATCATGTCCCCGTTTGGCGCCGGTTCTACCTTGATCACCTCTGCGCCCATTTCGACCAGCATACGCGTACAGGTGGGTCCTGCTACAGCGCGGGTAAGGTCGAGGATTTTGATATCCGATAATGCGTGATCGGTTTTCTTCATGATGCTTCTCTTATAATTTCCTATTAGAGATCTTATCGAACAGGCCTAGAATCAAATCGCGCCGCGCATCCCAGGCAAAAGAACTACACGATCGCCGTGACTTTGTGTGGGTGCGAAATTTGCAACAATGACAGTGTTACGCACATTGCTGCCTTCCAGTTCGGGCAGGACCGGGACTATAACCGAAACCTGAATTCAGTCAGGTCAAATCAAGAACTAGTTCGTCATCGTCAAGTAATTTGCGTAATCGACTCAATTCCCGCAACTCCTCAATGCGCCGCCGTGAATCCAAGATGGATTGAGAAATTGATGCGGTATTATTCGGGGAGAGTAACTTCAGGTCATCGTCCAGACTAAATTCGTCGTCGCAGATGTCGTAATTATCCATTGGTAAATCCTTATTTAACGATTATTACCTAAACTAGAATCTACAATCTACAATTAAACAACGGCGGGGCATAATTATCACATTCCAACTACAAAGTCACATTCGGCGCCAGTTCTCTACTTTTCCGATCGCCTGAATTCGTAGAATGCGAGGAGTTCTATTAGTGAAATGTCGAACCAGTGTTCAGGTACGCTTCAGGAGCTTTACGGTGTGACCGCTTACGGTGGGCTGCGCCCACACTTACACTAGCAGCTAGTAGCAAGTGAAGTTAAACACGATTATCTGGCCGTTATACGGTCGCTTCGAAACCGAGCGAGTCTGACTGAGGTGGGAAGCAAGAGTTTGAGGTTAGCAATTACATCAGGTGAGGACATCCACCGCAGGCACCTTGGTATTAGTCAGTAGAACCTACGAAGTAGCGCGATGTAGGCCTGGAACAAGATCTCTGCGCCATAACAAAAACACGACAATCCCGATGTTAACAAAATTCCAACCAATGCCATTTAGAAATGCCAATGAGTAAGACCGGGTCCAATCGTAAATTACGCCGGACATCCAACCTCCCAAAGCCATTCCTACGAGGGTGCCCATGAGGACTAACCCGATACGCGCCCCGGCTTCGGAGGGTTTGAAATATTCTCGAATAATGAGTGCGTAGCAAGGAACGAGCCCGCCTTGGAACAATCCAAACATTGCTGAAACGACATAGAGGGGCATGAGTCCTCTCGCCGGGAGGAAGAAAAATAAAGCAATGCACTGCAGGCTCGATGCTAGGAGTAACGCATGTAGGCCCCCGACACGATCCATGATTACCCCAAAACTTAACCGGCTGACCACACCACAACCGAGCATTAGGGCCAACATCTGAGCACCGACTGCGGGTCCAAATCCGAGACCGACACACATCGAAATCAGGTGTACTTGTGGCATTGCCATAGCGACACAACAACTAATCCCGGCGATACATAGCATAATTTGCGCGCGTTTATCGGTGATTCCTAACGAGAAAGATGGCCGATCAGCGAGTATTTTTTGCGTCGCACCCATCGCGTGAACGGTAATGCGCCTGTGCATCACCAAACTTAAAGGCAACATCGTGGCCACACAAAAGATACCGATTCCGATATACGTTTGTCGCCATCCGACTAACCCGATAAAGTGATGTAGAACCGATGGCCAGATTGCGCCAGCCGCGTATTGTCCGGTCGCGGCGAGCGCTATGGCAATGCCGCGACGACGCTCAAACCAATGCGAGACATCGGCCATCAACGGCGCGAACAGCGACGAAGTTCCGAGCATGCCGATCAAAAGCCCGTTAGCCGCTGCAAACATCCAGATGTTTGCAGCGTAGGCCGATATCACGAAACCCGTTCCGAACCCCACAATGCCTATGAAGATAGGGAGTTGTATACCATACCGGTCAAACAGCTTTCCCATCCAAAACGTGCCGATCGCCCAACCAACCATGATCGCCGAATACGGACTGGCAGATTGCGAACGAGTTAAGCCAAATTCCAATTCAATCACCGGCATGGCGATGATTACAGCGTACATGCCCACTGCACCGATTGTGATCAGCGCAAACGACGCAAACAAGCGCAACCAGGCGTAACGTGACTCGATTTCGTTATTCGAGCTAGGCATAGATAATCATAGTCGGTCGTAAACTGAGTCCAATTGACTCCCTTTGTTTTTGACTATGTATCTTATGGTTTCGGACCCCATGGTGCTGAGAGCATCAATTGTATTTCTTGCGTTTTAATGAGTGGTCTAATGTTTGGCGCGAATTGCATAAAATTTTCGTCTGCGAATAGTCGTTTCCAAAAATCACGCCGGTCGTTATCATCGTCGAAACGCCAAATATGAATAAGTTGGTGCAGTGGACCGGTGTCGCTGACGAAATAACCGACAAGTTTCTCACTAAAACCACCGGCCTCAAGCGCTGGCCATCCTTGGTCCGTATAGAGTTTAAGCACGTCTGCCATACGCCCTACGGTTATAGAATAGGTGCGTTTTTCATAGACACTCATGGCGTCTCTCCATTTAAAAAATCAGGAAGGATTGTATCCTCGGCTATTCCCAGTTTATAAAAATAATTAGCCTAAACAGCTTACAGTACCACTCGAGGAAATAAACATGATCGGCGAAAATTTGTCAAAGAAGCGTCAATTTATTGCGTTGCCGGTAGGTACTCGGTTGCGATAGTGACGACGCCGCTAAACCATTCCTCCATGCTTACAGGGTTCATTTTCGACCAATCGGGAATCTGTTTAACCAATGCTAGACCTAACTGGTTACCAAACTGAACGAGTCCATTGTTAGTGGCCGTACGTTCTGAATTCCATTTTGTTAGTGCCTCATCTACAGAACTGTGAGATTTAAGAGCATCTGCGAGCGTGACACTATCGTTGATTCCTTTCAATGCGCCGGCTGCGCTATGCGGCCGTGCGAAAGCTCCAGCGTCACCTGAGAGACAAATCCGCCCTGTTCGGTACGCTGGCACCTGGCAGTCGTAGATAGAGTAAACAAAAGTGTCTGGGCTTTTCTCAACTATATCGGCGTAATAGTCAGGGATACGCTCGCGAGCCTGATCTTTTAACGACCGTTCAGTGGTCATCGGCATACTGCCGGGCGACAATGATCCGGTACGTGTAATTCCTTGTTTGTCGGTTAGAAAGTCCGCAATCTCCGCCCCAGGAATTGTTATATACATACCCCAATTAACTAGACGTTCACCAGGTTCTATGGATCCGTCAGGGCCCGGTACGAAATAGAAAATACCGTGCCCGCCCGGATACCCGAGGCAGCGCACGCCGTCATCCAACGGTTTAGGTTTGTCGATCTCATGCTCCATGATAAATCCGCGCCACAATACATACCCGGCGTAATCAACGGTCACGTCGGGGAACAGGGTGGATCTACCCAGAGAAGTGTAGCCATCTGCACACACTACGAGATCAAACTTTTGTGTGGCACCGTCGGCTAATATAACCTCAACTTGCTGAGGATTGGTTTGTTGGAGCTCTACAACATTGTGATTCGGCCGATAGATTGCGTCTGGTACTCGCACGCGCAAATTATTATATAGCCCACCCCAGTTCAGAGCGCCAAGCTGGGCTGGTTGGTCCCAAGCTACATAGCCATGGTAGGGCTCATCTGCTGAACGCCAGATACGGGACATTTTGTCCAATCGAAAATAAGGAATATCATGATCAACTAAGTCACGGCTAATAAAAGTTTCGACTACCGACGGTGGAACGCCGATCCCAGCGCCGCGATCCTTTAGTTCATTCCCAGAACGCTCAAACAGCGTGACATCGAAACCCGCTCTTGAGAGCTCTACGGCGGCCGCACAACCAGCGATCGAGCCACCTACAATCCCGACTTTGAGGTTTTCCATTTCACTACTTCCGGTTTTCGACATTCCTTCCCTCCTTACGGTCGCGGTGTACGGCTGGTTACGACAACCGTCAATTTTAGCCGATGAACTATGTTAATGGGTATTCGGAATGATTTATGTCATCTAGAACTATCTCAAGGCGCAGAAATTACTCATCTGGATTTTGTTCGATCAACAATCGTGTCTCCATAGCTGCGAGTAAAATATAGCGACGATTCTAGATGGACTAAACAGCGCGGTCGTTACATCGACCGGCTATTTCGTCGTTACAAGCGGTTAGATTCCAATCATAATGCGAACACCAAGCATTGGTCAGAAATTACTGCTACTGTGCTGCTCGTTCATGTTTTCGATTCTTGAGTGGTAGCGGGAGTGGCAGACTTGTGGTTTTCGCGGATTTCACGGCAAATCAAACGGTTCAAAATATATGACAGCCGAACCTCGTATTAACGTTAGTTCCGGACGACCTCTGGAAGGTCTGGCCCACTACTCGCGGGCACTACGGGTAGGTGAGCTTGTCCTCCAGTCTGGCACGACCGCTATTGATCGCGACGGCAACGTATTGGGTGAAAACGTCAGTGCGCAAATCGATGCGATACTCGAGCTTGCACATGGCAGCATGGGTGCAGCAGACGGCGTCTTCGAAAACGTTGTCCGCGCCCGGCTCTACGTGACCGATAGCGCGATAATTAACGAAGCAAGGTGCGCATTTGAGAGCGCATTATCTGGGATAAGCCCCGTGGTAACGTTAGTCCCGATTTGTCAGCTGGCGCGGCCAAAACAGTTGATCGAGATCGAACTTGAAGCTGTGGATAATGCGTCTAAAAACGCTCTTCATATCGACGCATCAGAGTTTACGCAGGAGGGATCCGCCGCTATCTCTATAGGTGGCCGGATCCTAATCGGAGGTATTGCCGCCAGCCGAGGTTCTGCAACTGAACAGGTAGTATACGGGCTCAATGTCATTCAAGAATTGATCCGTCGCGCTGCGGGCAATATGGAAGACTTGGTCGCGGTCAAATTCTTTATTGTAGACATTTCTCAATCGGCGGAAATTATTGCGCAGGCAGGACGTCTGCTCGGCACAGTTAGGCCAACGGTCACGATTACTGGGATACCGCCATTAGCCGATTCGAACGTCTTGCTTATTGTGGAAGGCGAGGCCTTGAAAGGAGCCGGCGATAATCGTTCCGACACGC
Organism: uncultured Enterobacteriaceae bacterium; assembly: GCA_964342175.1. Lineage (GTDB taxonomy): Bacteria > Pseudomonadota > Gammaproteobacteria > UBA11873. The sequence goes on from CAYFFH010000004.1 coordinate 21,578, forward strand.
CACATCCGCATTTCTCCGAATTTTCAGAATCTGTTGTTGTCAATGATCAGATTTATCTGAGTAATTTCACGCCCGTCAATCGTAGTGGCATGATTCAGCATCCCGGGGACTGGGCGGCCCAGATCGATTACTGCCTCGCAGATCTTGAATCCGTTCTGATACAACTTGGCGGGTCGCTCGATGATGTAATCGTTCGCCGTTTTTATACACGCGAGGACACCGAGATGAATCGAGCTTATGGTGACGGACCGGGATGGTTTTCTGCGACTAGGCCGACCGCCCTTGGTTGTCGCATAATCGGCCACCAACATGAAAAGTCTCTAATTTCCGTCGAGGCGCATGCCGTTAGGGGCGCTCGTAATAATATTGATTGGCGGATGATTGAGTTATAAAGCGAATTACCACGAGAGTAGTCCAACATGGCTTCAGACTACGCTTTCTAACCGATATAAACGTGTTGTTACGATTGGAGTTAGAATCCTCCTGACCTAGCAATCGCTGACAAAATTTTTGAAGGTGACTCAACTATGAATAATTATGCCCGGACAACATTGTTGCTGAGTATGTTTGTTTTTATAAGCGTAACGAGCTTTGCGGCAGATTTCGATCCTGATGATCTTGGAGATGAATCGAACGGCAAAAATTGGCTGACGCACGGGCGAACGCACAGCGAACAGCGTTACTCCCCGCTAAATCAAATCAATGTCGATAATATCGCGAATTTAGGACTAGCGTGGTCGATTGATTTACCGGATGCACGCCAGTTGGTTTCAACTACTCTTGCGATCGATGGAGTTCTCTACGTCACAGGAAGTTTCAGCATAGTAACCGCGATCGACGCACGCTCACAAAAAGTACTGTGGCGCTACGATCCTAAGGTAGTCGATCATGCTGGCGACACTTTGCGCGTTTTGTGGGGAACAAGCCGCGGTGTCGGCTACTGGAATGGCAAGATTTACGTCGGTGCCGGGGACGGCCGGCTCATCGCTGTTGATGCTAAAACGGGTGAAGAAATTTGGAGTACGATGACGGTCGAGCCCGGTAGCTTTTATTACATAACTGGTGCGCCGCGAGCATTTAATGGCAAGGTCATCATTGGTAATGGTGGTACGGAAATGGGCCCGGCGCGAGGTTACGTGACCGCCTATGATGCTGAAACGGGCGAGCAGGAGTGGCGCTTCTACCTGGTGCCCGGAAATCCAGCAGACGGTTTCGAAGATAATGCCATGCGCATGGCAGCTGCAACTTGGACAGGTGATTGGTGGAGGCACGGTGGTGGCGGTAATGCTTGGAACGCTATCACGTTCGACCCAGAGTACAACCACATATATATCGGTACGGGTAACGGGTCGCCTTGGAACCGAACTATCCGGAGTCCCGGAGGTGGTGATAATCTATTCTTGTGTTCCATCGTCGCCGTGGACGCGGACTCTGGCAAATACAAATGGCACTATCAAACGGTACCTGGAGAGACTTGGGATTTTAACTCTGCGATGGATATTGTCTCGGTCGACCTGAAGGTCAAAAACCGGACGATTAAAGCCCTAATGCATGCGCCGAAGAATGGATTCTTCTACATTATCAATCGACTCAACGGCCGCTTGTTATCGGCTAAACCATTCGCAAAGGTCACTTGGGCTACGGAAGTCGACATGAAAACGGGCAAACCTATCGAGGTCGAGGGCTCGCGTTACGAAAGTGGCGAAGTATTAATGTGGCCGGGCCCGCTTGGGGCGCATAATTGGCAGCCTATGTCGTGGAATCCGGAGCATCAACTTATGTATTTCACGGTGCATGATATTGCCGGTTATTACAACGATACCAAGATCCGCAAGGCAGACTATCAAGCAACCGGCCACACATTCGAAGCAGGGGTGAGCTTTTTCGATGAGGATGTACCTGAAGATAGCGCAATAAACAGCATCGTTGCCTGGGATCCGATCACTCAAAAACCAGCATGGCAAGTGTCGACTCCACCCGGGTGGCATGCAGGAACGATGGCGACGGCTGGTAATTTGGTTTTTCAAGGCCTTGGCAGTGGTCAGTTTATCGCCTACCAGGGCGATACAGGTGAAAAGTTGTGGGAATACGATGCGAAACATGGCATCTCGGCGCCGCCGATTACGTTTGAATTGGATGAGAAACAATTAATCGCTTTACCGGTAGGATGGGGTAGTGGGATGGCCATGCTTGGTGGTTCGATGGGCGCACAACACGGTTGGACATATGGGACCCACCCCCGCCGATTGTTAGTATTCGCGCTTGACGGGCAGGCAACGTTGGCAGCGACACCGGGGCCGCGTTTCGTTAAACCGGTTGATGATCCAGCCTTTGAAATCGATTCTGTATTGGCTGCGGTAGGTAAGGATCATTGGGTAGAGAACTGCGCTTGGTGTCACGGGCCTGCTGTAGTGGCCTCCGGCGGCGCTCCTGACTTACGCGGATCAGGCGTAGTTTTCGACTCCAACGCTTTTCGGCAAATTGTGTTGGAGGGGCAACGGATTGGACGTGGTATGCCAAAATTTCCAAACCTTGATGAGAGCCACTTAAAGGAATTGCAGCATTACATCCGACAAGCAGCCCGCGGGGCGCTCAGTAAAAAGACCGATATGGCTCAGGCTAACTAGTGAAACTTTGCCACGAAAAGTACTCCGATAAGAAAGCACACTTGTTAATTGTACTCAGTTTAGTTCATTGAAGTGTCTTTGGGGTTTTGCGATTTAGGGAGTAATGGCTTCCGTTATGGCATTTGTGCTTTGCTGACTGACACGCACTAGAATGTAGATATTTAAATTGGTCTCGAACGTATGTTTGCCTCCCTATGTTGTTTTGTCCGAAGCTTTCTTAAGCAGACTATAGTAAGGAAATGACACAGAGGGAGTAGAGAATGAAATTTGGTTTGCGTTATTGCAACACTGGATCTTATGTCGACCCGGCCGCCGCGATAGAACTTGTGCAAGCGGCCGAAGTAGCGGGCTTCGATTCGGCATGGACGGTTGAGCATACCGTTATTCCGGCAGGATATGATTCTTCTTACCCGTATGCCGCCAGCGGTAAGATGGCCGGCGGGGTTGATGATATCGCATTACCTGATCCCTTGATTTGGATGGCCTACGTTGCGAGTTCAACCACTGCCATAAAATTTGCCACCGGCATTGTGATCCTACCGCAGCATAATCCGGTTGTCGTTGCAAAGCAGGTCGCGACCCTCGATTATTTGACTGGCGGTCGTGTGTTATTCGGTGTTGGTGTGGGTTGGTTAAAGGAGGAGTTTGAGGCGCTAGGCGTACCGTTCGAGCGACGGGGTGACCGCGCCGACGAGTATATCGAGGCTATCCAGGCATTATGGACACAAGATATGCCAAGTTATTCGGGTGAATTCGTCAATTTTGAAAATGCCTATTGCAGACCCCAACCCTGTCAGAAATCGATTCCGATAATCGTTGGAGGGCAGACCAAGGCGGCCGCGCGCCGCGCGGGTCGTTTGGCCGATGGCTTTTTCCCCGGACGAGACATGCCCGTTGATTTAATCGAAGAAGCGCGTGCGGCGGCCGTAGGGAATGGCCGCGAACCGGATGCGATCGAAATAACGGTATCTATGCCATCCGATCTGACGTTGCTTGCCGACTATGCCTCTTTAGGTGTGAGCCGGGTATTGGTGCCGGTGACCGGCTTGACGGGATTAGATAGTGGGGTCCAGAACCCCGACGACGTGGTTAAGTGGGGGGAAACCATCGCACGGTATGCCGATACCTGAGGACTGATCGGGGTAACTAGTTCGGTAGGGGAAAATCTACCAGGTAATGTTTGTAGCTCTCTTCTAAATCAATTTTTAGGACACCAAGAACGCGAACGACGGCGCAGTAGAAACTGATCGTAAGTACTAAGTCGATGGTACATTCTCCGTCGAGATGATTGGCCAAAGTCGTGAAGGTTTTATCGGAGATCTTTGGGTGTTCGACAATTTCACGCGCAGCTGACAGCACGGCGCGCTCAAGGGTGTTGAGGCGGCTCGTTATTCCCGCAGTTTCGAGCGCAATGGCGCGAATATCTTCATCGGTGACTCCAACACTCTGTCCGATCTCGATATGGTGCGCATACTCATACTCTACCCTGGTAACGTATCCAACTTGCAGGATTGCGAGTTCGCGTAGGCGCGGATCAAGCTTACTATCATAGCGAGCGTAGAGTGCTGGCTTTGCGAAAGCCCGGGCTGCGTTTGGGCTATGCGCCAATTCGTAGTAGAGATTTAGATTTCGGGCTAAAAGCTCGCGATCTTTCGGTGCGAGGTCGTCGGCCGTGAGATAAGGAAGGCGTGCCATTAATTTTCCTTAAATAGCAGTTATCGGGTCCTCATGCGTGAGTTGATCTATAAACTGCGGCTTCGAAATCGACGAAACCGGGATAAGAAGCTACATCATGGAATGGTAGGATCTGGGAGCTCCACATTCCACCAATCCCGGATTGGCGATCGATCCAGTAGAAGCTATTGGCGAGGCCTGCCCACGACAATTGCCCTGCTGGTCGACCAGTGGGTGCTGATTCGTCATTAATTTGAAAGGTGTAACCCCAGGATTTCGAGAGCCCCGGGAAAAAATCGCCGGTGTTAGTTAGGGCCGGGTTGGAACTTACCCAGCCGCCACTTTTTAG
>CAYFFH010000005.1:0-24834 GCA_964342175.1 uncultured Enterobacteriaceae bacterium
GTTATTTTCCTGCCCCAACCTCTGCAGTAGCACTTAGTTCTCGCGTCTTATAGAACTCGACGTCTGGCCAACGCTCTTGCGTTAGTTGAAGGTTAATAATTGTCGGTGCTAAGTACGCAATACAGTTCCCCCCATCTATAGCGATGTTTTCAGCCAATTGATCTCGAAATTGGTCGAGAACTTTCGAATCTGGACACGCTATCCAACGCGCTGTTTGGTAGGGTGCGGCCTCAAATACACAATCGACGTTATACTCACGTTTTAACCGCCAGCTAACAACCTCAAATTGAAGCACTCCTATGGCGCCTATGATTATTTCGTTTTTGTTTATTAACCTGAATATTTGAGCAGCGCCTTCCTCTCCTAGCTCTGCAAGTCCCTTTAGTAGCGCCTTCCCACGTAGGGGATCGTTAGACCTAACCCGCTTAAACAGCTCTGGAGCGAAACTTGGAATTCCTTTAAATGATATTGATTTTCCAACGGTAAAGGTATCACCTACTTGAATTGTGCCGTGATTGTGAATGCCGATGATATCCCCTGCCCACGCTATGGTTGCATGGTCCCGACCGCCTGCCATAAATGTTAACGCATTCGCCACAGAGATATCTCGACCGATACGTACATGACGTAATTTCATCCCTTGCTCAAATTTCCCTGAGCATATACGTAGGAACGCAACTCTATCTCGATGTTGCGGATCCATGTTGGCTTGTATTTTAAATACGAAACCGCTGAATTTGTCGGAATATGGATCAATATCTCCTTTATCAGTCCCTCTTGTTTGAGGGGCAGGAGCAGTTTTAACGAAGAAGTCGAGTAACTCCCGTATGCCAAAGCCTTTTAGTGCCGAGCCAAAGAATACGGGTGTCTGTCGTCCCTCTAGATATGCGTTAATATCGAACCCGTTTCCGGCTCCTTCAATCAGATCGATCTCCTCATTTAGCGTTGCGAGGTTCCTCTCTCCAAAGTGTTCAATTGCACGTGGATCAGTACGAGCCCAGATTGTGGTCGGAAAACCAGTGTAATCCTCTAAATTTGCTCTATCGAACGGCGTGAGCTGTTTCGAAATGAAATTAAATGCTCCACGAAAATATTGACCTGATCCTAAGGGCCATGTAATCGGTGTACATTCGATACCAAGTATGTTTTCGATTTCATCGAGCAATTCCAGCGACTCACGCGCGTAGCGATCCATCTTGTTGATTAGTGTAATTACGGGTGTCTTTTGCAACCTGCAGACTTCGAGTAATTTAATTGTACGGTCCTCAACACCTTTCGCTCCATCAATTACCATTAATGCTGAGTCCACCGCGGTTAACGTACGGTACGTATCTTCTGAAAAATCTTCGTGACCCGGAGTGTCGAGCAGGTTGATTACGCAATCCTGATAAATAAATTGCATTACGGAAGAAGTCACTGAAATACCACGCTGCTTTTCGATTTCCATCCAATCAGAGGTCGCGTGATGTTGGCTCTTGCGTGCTTTTACGGTGCCCCTCGTATTTATTGCACCCCCAAGTAGTAATAGCTGTTCGGTAACAGTTGTCTTGCCGGCGTCAGGGTGAGAAATGATCGCGAACGTTCGACGACGTTCGATCTCGGGGGCTGCTTTCACGTTTAAGATGCTTCCCCAGTCTCTAGGGTTGCGTAAGCTATTACGTAGTCGCGCTCGTCCGCCAACGTGACAAAACTGGCCGTAATTTTATTTCGAGCCATTAGGCGAGATATATATTCCGAAAAAACCAATGACGGTTTTCCAGCTCGATTATGTTTTACCTCAATTTGACGAGGAGATACCCCTTGTTTGAAGCCAGTACCTAGGGCCTTTGAGGTCGCTTCCTTAGCCGCAAACCGCATCGCGAGAAAACGAACAGGAGTTTTCGTTTTACTGAAATGTTTGAGTTCCATCGGCCCAAGAATTTTATCCGCAAAACGTTGCCCCCATCTATCATAGGCACGTTGAACGCGGACTACCTCCACGATATCGATCCCAATACCGTAAATCACGAGTCCGATTTTCGCAGTATGTTCTTCATTTCTCGGACTGCTTGTGCAATCCCGGCAGACATTGCTCGCGCGACTATCGAATGACCAATATTGAGTTCTTCAAGGTTCGGGATTGACAGGATCCGAGTAACGTTTTCGTAATTTAGTCCGTGACCTGCGTTAACCTGCAAGTGAGCCTCCGTAGCGAATTTTGAGGCAGCGAAGAGCTTTATCAGTTCGTTGGACTGGGCCTCGGTTCCTTTCGCTTCCGCATAAGTTCCAGTATGTAATTCAATAACAGGTACGCCTAGCTCTACCGCGGCTTCAATTTGTTCTACTAAAGGGTCAATGAACAAGGACACCTCTATTCCGGAATCCGCCAGTTTTGCACAGATCGGCCTCAATATGGAACTTCCTCGACATACGTCAAGTCCCCCTTCAGTTGTCAACTCTTGACGTTTTTCGGGAACAATGCAACATTTCTTTGGTCGAACTTGGAGAGCAAATTCAACCATAGCTTGCGTTCCTGCCATCTCGAGATTGAGTGGCACCTTAAGATTTTTGCACAGGAGTTGCACATCTCGCTCTTGGATGTGGCGACGGTCCTCTCGGAGATGAACAGTGATTCCATCCGCGCCTGCCCCTATGGCGGAAGATGCGGCTTCTACAGGATCGGGATACGTTGTGCCACGGGCTTCACGAATCGTGGCGACATGATCGACGTTCACTCCAAGTCGGATGGCGCTACCCACAATGGTAATATCCTTAGAAGTATCTGCAATTGCATGCGTAGTCTACCTTAAATTTAACACTTAACAGGGTATTTGCCGTTTAGACGTAAAAATAGTACGACTGGGAACACTAAGATTTTAGTCACCTAATAGGCGTTGAGGCGCGCCTAAAGAGTGTGCGCGAAGCCAAGGGGCGTTCTCCAATATAATGATGTAGCACATACCTCATAAGTTTTTTAGCTTCATTACGTTCTAAATCTGACAGCTCATGATCGTTTGCAAGTGCAAGTAACGTCTGGCCGCTAACTGCAAGCCCCGAATCTCCGTCACTTGCCCGAATAGGGCCCCGCTCGAATACATAGTGATAGCATTGTTTTGGATCCACTTCCTCACCAGATATAGCCTCTGTTCCCAACTGTAATCCATACCCACAAGCATCCAAAAGATTTTTTTCGAAACGACGCAAAGTAGTTTCAGTAGTCATTGTTGATTCAGCCAATGATTTTACAGCTTGTTCGTAGACCAGAAAAATTTCCGGATTCGGATCATCCCGCGCACTTAATCTCATAATTAGCTCGTTCACGTAAAATGCACTCAATAATTTATTTCCGGTAAGCCGTAGGCGTTCGTCTACAGCTTCGAGTTTTATCAATGTGTGAAGATCTGAACGCCCTGACCAAGAAATTACGTATTTTTGGAAAGATTGCACTGGCGCGTGACCGCTATTCCGCTTCCTTGCAGCCCCTCGTGCAACTATGCCAACCCTACCGTACTCAGCAGATAGACACTCAAGTAACAAACTGGTTTCACGATAGGGGCGCCTGTGTATAACGTAGGCGGAATGTAACTCTGTACGCACTCTAGTCGTTCAAATCCAATCTATTCAATGCGTCAAGATCATCAGTCCATTTATTCTTAGTTTTAACCCAAGTCCGGAGATACACTTTCCGCTGCAACAGATTCTCAATGTCCATCCGTGCTGCAGATGCCATCGATTTCAAGCGGTTGCCTTTCGCGCCTATTACAATTCCTTTTTGTCCCTCGCGTTCTACCCAAATTTCAGCATGAATCTCAGTTGCTGCATTGGTCTCACGGAATGTCTCGATCACAACTGAAACAGTGTAAGGGAGCTCTTCCCCTAATCCTCGTATTAGTTGTTCCCGAATAAGTTCGGAAACCAGAAAACGTTCGCTATGTGGAGTAATTTGGTCATTAGGAAACTGATGTGGACGCCGCGGTAATTTTTCACCGACTAACTCGATGACCAAATCGACATTATCCCGTTGGAGTGCGCTTGCGGGAACAATTTCGTCAAATTCATAACGAGCTTGTACATCGGCTATCAGTGGGAGCATTTTTTTCTTGTCAGATATTTGATCATGCTTATTAAAAACCAGTATCTTTCTACACGACATCTCTCGGAATACTGCACAGACTTTATCGTCGTTTAATGTCCATTCCCTTGCGTCAGCGACCATCACCACGACATCAACATAATCCAAAGCAGCGATAATTTGGCGATTCATCAAACGATTAATTTGCTTTTTAGGTCGAAATTGCCATCCAGGCGTGTCTACAAAAACCATTTGTGCATTATTGACCGTAATGACACCTAGGATCTGTTGCCAAGTCGTTTGAGGTTTACGCGAAGTTATACTTAATTTTTGCCCGATAATCCTATTAAGCAAAGTTGACTTTCCAACATTCGGTCGCCCAACTATTGCGATCGTTCCGCATCGAGATATTGGTTTACTCACTCGGTCGCCTTAATGAGGCGTTTCATCATCAACGTTGCGGCCTGTTGTTCACCGATCCGGCGGCTTTTACCTTTTGCACTAACCGGCCCCGGCAAAATATCAACGTGACACTCGATAGTGAAACACTGATCATGCGCCGGCCCGGTTATCTCAATTGCAGTATATGTGGGTAATGAATGCCCCCGACCTTGTAAGTATTCCTGTAGTTGAGTCTTGGCATCTTTCTGTGCATGTTTTGGATCAATATTTTTGAGCGATGACGCAAACCAGATCATCAGCTGCTTTTTACAGGCGTCTAAGCCCCCGTCTAAATAAATCGCTCCTATCAGTGCTTCCAAGGTATTAGCGAGAATAGAATCACGCTGCGCTCCGCCATTTTTTGATTCCCCCGCGCCTAGTTTTATTCTTTCTCCCAACTCGATGGAACGTGCGACAGTAGCAAGCGTCTCTTTATTTACCAGAACGGCGCGAGAACGTGTCAATTGTCCTTCGTCTGCATCAGGAAACTGAGAATACAAATAATCAGCTATAATCTGCCCTAAGACCGCATCACCTAAAAATTCTAAACGCTCGTTGTTCTCGTTGCTCGCGCTGCGGTGTGTCAGTGCGAGCTGCAACAAAACAGGATCGGAAAAAATGTAATTGAGGAATTCACTCACATCTATGTTGGAACCACTCTATCAACTGCCCTACCGCCACGTTACATCACTTGTTCGCACGCAGGCTATCTTACGCTAGAGTCTAGGGACTTAGCGAATTTTTGACCCTACGCGACTGAGATCCGGACCACGATCCCAATTCATCCATATCATGAACGCGCGCCCAATTAAATTGGAATCGGGAACATAGCCCCAATAGCGGGAATCCCGGCTGTTATTCCGATTATCTCCTAGGACAAAGTAATTCGCTGCGGGGACAATCGCTTCGAAGTCATAATTCCGCCCCTTCGGACTAATCAAAATCTGGTGTTCGTATCCAAGAAGATTCTCATCCGTAAGCAGGGAGCCTGTGTGTCGTGCTGAAGATTTTAACCCAACATAGGTTCCAATTAGCTTCTGCTCAATTTCCTTATCATTTATGTACAATCGCTTATCCTTCAATTTAACTTTATCCCCCGGGATAGCAATTACACGTTTGATATAGGGAGTTGAAGGGTCAAGCGGGTATCGGAATACCACGACGTCACCCCTAGCGGGACTGCCCTTTTCGATAATCTTTTTGTTAATTAGCGGCAATCGGATCCCGTAATCGTACTTATTGACCAAGATAAAATCCCCAACCAGCAATGTTGGAATCATCGAACCCGAAGGAATCCGAAAAGGCTCCACGATAAATGACCTCAAAACAAGTACTATTAGAAACACAGGGAAAAAGGAACGTGCATAATCGACGAGGACTGGCGGCGGAGGTCGCGTGATTCTATTAACGACGGCACTTGCGTCGGCATCAACTGTAGACTGCGCGATTGCTTCATTACGATATCTTTTTGGCGCAAAAAATAGGGTGTCAATTGCCCAGATACCTCCGCTCACCGCAACAAGAAGGACTAATATGGCTGAAAAATCGAATATCACCTTCTACTCCCGGTGCTTAATATCGCCATAAACGCCTCTTGTGGAATCTCTATAGCACCAATCCGCTTCATGCGTTTTTTGCCTTCTTTCTGTTTCTCTAGTAATTTTCGCTTACGCGAAACATCACCCCCGTAACATTTCGCAGTGACGTTTTTTCGCAAAGCTTTAACGTTTTCCCGCGCGATAATTTTAGATCCGATCGCGGCTTGAATCGCGATATCGAACATCTGCCGTGGAATGATCTCGCGCATCCTGTTAGCCAGCTCTCGACCTTTACGTGCTGACTGCTCGCGATGAACAATCACGGATAAGGCATCGACTCTCGCGCCATTAATTTGAATATCGACTTTTACAACATCTGCTTCCCTATAAGCAACAAAGCTGTAGTCCATAGACGCGTAACCTCGAGTTACAGATTTTAACCGATCAAAAAAATCCACAACCATTTCACTCATTGGCATTTCAAAGCTAATAGCAGCGTGATTTGCTAAGAAGTTTAATTTTGTTTGTATCCCGCGTTTTTCAATACAGAGCCCCATCACCGCCCCTAAATGTTCCTGCGGGGTGAGAATATCGGCTTTTATTATAGGTTCTCGAATCTCCGCTATTAGATTCGGCGCGGGTAATCGGGTTGGGTTGTCGATGTACTGCGATAGTTTGTCTGTAGTTATAACCTCGTAAATAACCGTTGGTGCCGTCGTGATAAGCTCAACTTTGTATTCGCGTTCGAGGCGCTCTTGAATAATCTCCATATGCAACATGCCAAGAAAGCCGCACCGAAAACCGAAACCAAGTGCCTCAGACGTTTCTGGTTCGTAGTGTAGCGCCGCATCATTCAACCTCAACTTCGCCAGCGCATCACGAAATGATTCATAATCGCCGGACTCTATAGGGTACAACCCAGAAAATACGTTTGGTTTCGACTGTTGGAAGCCCGGTAAAGCTTCTCTTGCAGGATTTTGCACAGTCGTAATAGTGTCTCCAACAGGTGCACCATCGATATCCTTAACTCCAGCGACAAGAAATCCGACTTCACCTGCCGATAAACATTCCTTCTGCACACGCTTTGGCGTAAAGATTCCCACCTGATCTGCAGTTATGGCGCGGCCGATTGACATCATCATGATTCGCGATCCGCTTTCTAGTTTTCCATCCATAATACGCACTAAGGACACTACACCAAGATAGTTGTCAAACCAGGAATCGACGATGAGTGCTTTTAGTGGTGAATCAAGATCCCCGCTGGGTGCTGGAATCTTATGTATAAGCTGCTCAAGTAATAAATTTATGCCATCTCCAGATTTAGCGCTAATTCTTAGGGCTTCTGAGGAATCAATTCCTATAATATCCTCGACCTCACGTGCAACTCGATCAGGATCCGCCGCAGGCAAATCGATCTTATTGAATACCGGAATTACTTCTAAGTTTTGATCTATCGCCGTATGACAGTTCGCAACGGTTTGAGCTTCCACACCTTGAGACGCATCAACAACCAGTAGCGCACCATCACAGGCCGCAAGGGAGCGCGACACTTCGTAGCTAAAATCGACATGCCCAGGGGTGTCGATGAAATTTAACTGATAAAGTTGCCCATCTTCTGCGGGATACTGGAGGCTTACGCTTTGTGCTTTTATCGTAATGCCTCGCTCGCGTTCAAGATCCATCGAGTCAAGGACCTGTTCAGCCATTTCACGAGGGTCTAGCCCGCCACAAAACTGAATAAATCGATCGGCAAGCGTGGACTTCCCATGATCAATGTGCGCGATGATTGAAAAGTTTCTAATCTGTTGCATGCGTGACCGAAAAAGCTACCTTCCTGTAACAGTTCTATAAAAATATTTCCAACCGACGCGATTCTATCCCAGAGCAGACAGCGGGGACAATTCAGCAATTCTGCGAAGCAAATTTGGTATTAGAGGAGTTTATGAATTAGCCAGCTCTATTCAAAAAATAGGTCTCGAGAGTTTCTGGCTCAAAATGGCCTGCACAAATTTCGTATTCGCCATCCAGCAGAACTGGCACACGCGAGCCGTACAAATCGATCAACTGCTTATCTGAATCAACATCGACTTTGGAATAATCAAATTTATATTGGGGACGAAGTAATTCTAGAGCTAACACCATGTGGTCACATAAAGCACATGATTGGCGCATAAATAGGGTTAATGATCTCATTTATCAAGCTAATTATCCGAAGGCATTTTCATCGCCAAAAATAGAGGGCTACCTCTTCGATGTATCAAAACAGGAACGCTACTATTCGCTTTGAGACTGTCAATAACTTTGTTGAATTTGTCTGCATTGGTAATTTTTTGAGAATTTACCTGCAAGATAATATCTCCCGGTCGTATACCGGATTCAAATGCAGGACCGGAATCAACGGCCTCCACAACAACGCCGCCGCCTGTATTTCCGAGTTGTTTTCTCTCTGCGCTGGTGAGGTTGCGAATACTAGCGTTTAGCCTAGTGTTCGATTGGCTGCCACGCTTCCCTTTGCGTGCCGTCTCCAGGTCATCATCATTAGGCAACTGTCCTATTTTTACAGATAACCGTCTAGTTAAGCCCTTACGAATAACTTCAACAGGTGTTTTACCGCCTACTGTTGCCTTACCAACGAGGGGTGGTAGTTCTGCGGATGTCTCAATCTCTTCGCTGTTAAATTTGACTATGACATCTCCCGGTTTCAACCCTGCAGCGGCTGCCGGACTATCAGGTAAAACTTTGGAAACCAAGGCACCATACGGTTTTTTCATTTTGAACGACTCAGCTAATTCTCGCGTTACGTCCTGTATGAGCACTCCTAGCCATCCTCGTGTCACAGTGCCTTTATTGCGTAACTGGGTATAGACATTCACTACGACATCTATTGGGATAGCAAATGAAAGTCCCATAAAACCGCCAGTCCGGCTATAAATTTGTGAATTCACTCCGACAACCTCTCCGTCAAGATTGAACAGTGGTCCACCCGAGTTTCCCGGGTTTATAGCGACGTCAGTCTGAATGAAAGGAACATAATTTTCGTTTGGAAGACTGCGCCCTTTAGCACTTACGATACCCGCGGTTACAGAATGATCGAACCCGAATGGCGATCCGATCGCAAGAACCCACTCACCTACTTGAAGTGCTTTTGACTCCCCAAGCTTCAACACGGGCAACGGCTTTTCCGCATTTACCTTAAGGACTGCAATATCGCTTCGAGGATCTGTACCAACAACCTCCGCAACATACTCTCTGCGATCGCTCAAGCGAACGATTATTTCATCTGCTTCCCGCACGACGTGATAGTTGGAAACAACATAGCCGTCTTCTGAAATAATGAATCCAGAACCAAGTGAAGAATGTGGCTGTCGACCATTATTTCCCCCTGGCGGTTTCCCTCCAAAAAACCGATCAAAGAAATCTTGCAGTGGGTTTTCTTCCCCGGGCATACCATGCGACGGTGGTGGACCAGGTTGTTGCCTCCGTTGTTTTGAACGTCTAACGCCGATTGTTCCAATATTCACCACTGCAGCCCGATTCGCGTTCACTAATTCCGTAAAATCGGGTAAAGCAGTTACATCTGCCGCCTCACACGCCATGAACACAGACGCAAAAATAGCCACACATCCAGCGGAGAAAATATTGTTACGGAACTGTAAAAATAATTCAGATAATTTCATATAAGCAATTAATCCGTATTAATGGGTCAAATGTTCAACTGAACTTGCTATTTTGCGTACCATGGGGATCGGAACTTCTCCGACAACGGTGATTTGGTGATTTTCCGCAACTCGACTGAAGGCATTCACGGCCCCCATTGAGGAGAATCCCTGAATAGAGAGCGACCTAGCCTTCAGTTTTTCGACGAAGACAGAAACCATTGCCAAACCATCGGAATAGACCATGTGACTGACGGGTACATCACTCTCTACCATGGTTTGCAATTTATGATTCCGCATTTTAAACCCTACGGGCAGCCAACCAACTACCCAACCAGAGCTATCGACCACAGAAGCTATCGAGGGTTCAGGACTAGAGTTCGTATATTGAGTAAAACCTGCGCCTTCAATTTCGGAGGTGAATAAAACGTCAGGCAGATCTTCATTTACTAATAATTCGACGAATTGCACCTGTTCCAATGCTTCACCTCTGCGGTTTAATATTACCGATTTCAGGAGTAATTTAGATTCGTCATCGATCCAAAGTTGGTATCCGTATCGGTTTCGTTTCTTTGGTAATATATTTATTGCCGTGGCTGATCTCCCGGCCACCCGATCTTCACCTGCAATACTAAACGTATATATTTCCGTTAGATATTCAATCGAGTCTCCCAGACCTACCGAAAGGAAATCTTTCGGCTCGGTTCGTTCGATTCGCACCTCTCGATCATCGGAGAAGAAGTAAGTCACCCGCTGCCCATCGCGAATAACTTCTCGCCGTGGACCGGATAGAGAAATAAGTCGTTCCCGCTCTTCGCGCCCATCGAACTTATGTATGATGCGCATTGCGTCTATTTGCGCTCCGCGTTGGTAAATAAAAATGCCATTGTAATTTAATGTATCAGTTGCCGATCTCATACTCTGCATTAGTTTGGATGCAGTGCGTGAATCCGTCGCTTTTGCAACGTCTGCGCATAGAAATAATATTAGTGCAACACCACTAACAACTAGAGGTCGTCGAGGAAGATTGAACCTATTGAGATTCAAAACCAACGATTCGTACATAAGGGTTAACACCAGGGACACCGAAGCTTGAACGCTGCTCGTTGAATTTAACTAAGTAGCCATTTAGCCGGCGTTTAGTGTGAGGAGTTCCTAGGGCTGGATTAATATCATCCAGGGATACGGTGATCGGTTCCTCTAAAACCTTAGCAATCTGATCATCGGGTAATTGCATTGGTATGGCTGATACGGTTGCATCGCTAAGCGCAGGGTCGACGTCACTACGCTTCACCCCTATGACTGCCACCGAAGCAATAGAGGCCGCTATCGCAAGCCCTGTAATTGGTTTTAGCCATGACCGCCTTCTACGTTGAGGAATAAAAATAGTAGGCTCTCGTTCAATCTCGGTGCGAATTCCATCAGCAATATGCGCCGGCGCAACATCCGTGAGATTGTCCCGCAGCACGTCTCCTATCAAGTGGTACCGCGCCCATTTAGATCGCAGTTCCTGATCGGCGGCGATACTTTCAAAGTTGCGAGGATCCTGAGTTTCTAGTTCGCTATCAACAATGATAGATAAGGTTTCATGGTCAAGTTTCATAGCGTTAGTCCTACTCAATGCTGCAACAACGGTTTCAGTTTTGCATCCACTGCTTCTCGGGCTCGAAAAATACGCGATCTGACAGTTCCAATCGGACAATCCATCGCCTCTGCGATCTCCTCGTAAGTTAGACCATCAACCTCCCGCAGAATGATGGCAACGCGCAGGTCTTCTGGTAATTCATGCATCGCGTCTAGTATCGTGTCCTTAATTTCACTAGCAAGCAAGAGGTTCTCCGGGGTTGCTATGTCTTTTTGCAACTCTTCGGTGTTTATTTGTTCTCCATCGGGGTCTTCAAGGTGAATCTCGGGTGGCCGCCGTGATAACGAGACAATATGATTTTTAGCCGTATTGATGGCAATCCGATAAAGCCAAGTATAAAATGCACTGTCCCCTCGAAAATTTGCCAGCGCCCGATAGGCCTTGAGAAACGACTCCTGAGTGACATCCATCGCATCACTGGGTTCACGGACGTAGCGCGATACGAGCTTGACGATCCGATTTTGATATTTAAGAACCAGAAGGTCAAAAGATTTTTTGTCACCTTGCTGTACACGTTCAACCAGTTCTTTGTCGGTATAGCTATCGCTCACCAGGGCCGTCTCCCTGTATTATAAGCGCAACACCGGATAGTAATTAGAGGCATAGACCATCGTATTCGCAATTAGTTTCGGAGTGAGCACTTTTTATCACTTCCCTGGGTCGATTGTATCAAGTAACTGCCATGTCAGTCAGGAATTCCTACTCCGGCTTGCACATTTTTGATGAGTTCTTACTCGATGACCACAACATTAAATTACGACGTACTAATCATCGGTAGCGGCGCATCAGGTCTTAGTTTGGCGTTAAATCTGGCAGCGGAAACAAGCGTAGGGCTGGTCTCAAAGGCGGCCCTTGAAGAAAGCGCTACTCTATATGCTCAAGGTGGAATTTCTGCAGTGGTCGACCAGAATGATTCTATCGAATCCCATGTGGCAGACACGTTAAATACTGGAGACGGATTGTGCGACCCTAATGTTGTGGAATTCATTGTTCAACGGGGCCGCGAAAGAATTCAATGGTTAATAGACAATGGCGTACCCTTTACGACCCATACTAGACCTGACGGCACGGTCGACTTTCACCTCAGCCGCGAAGGCGGACATAGTCGTCGTCGCGTTGTACATGCCGCCGACGCGACAGGCCGGGCAATTGAGACAAGTTTGGTAGGACAAGTGCGGGCCCATCCCGGGATAAGTCTATTCGAACAACATATGGCAGTCGATTTAATTACACACGCTAAACTCGGTACAACTCCTGATCGGTGCTTGGGGGCTTACGTTCTTGACTTAGAAAATCGCACAGTGCTGACAATTAAATCTAAATGCTGCGTATTAGCCACAGGGGGTGCCGGGAAGGTTTACCTCTACACTAGCAACCCGGATGTGGCGACAGGCGACGGGATCGCTATGGCCTGGCGAGCAGGATGCGTAGTAGCAAACATGGAATTCGTGCAATTTCATCCAACCTGTTTGTATCATCCCACTGCAAAATCATTTCTTCTGACGGAGGCGTTACGTGGTGAAGGTGGGAGGTTAATATCCCAATCTGGGGAACGTTTTATGAGTCGCTATGATGCGCGTGAAGAGCTTGCGCCCCGTGACATCGTAGCTCGAGCAATCGACCATGAGATGAAGCGTTCCGGCGCAGATTGTGTCTACCTTGATGTAACCCATAAGCCTGCGTCATTTTTGCATAATCACTTTCCGACGGTAGCCAAACGTTGCGCGTCTTTTGGTATCGATATTACTACAACACCGATCCCGGCCGTACCCGCTGCCCACTACCTATGTGGAGGAGTCGTTACTAATATCCATGGGTGCACTTCCCTAGAAGGGCTGTACGCTGTAGGTGAAGTAGCCTATACCGGCCTCCACGGAGCAAATCGAATGGCTAGCAACTCACTCTTGGAGTGCCTTGTCATCGCAGATTCAGCAGCGACCTCCATCCGATCGCTCGTTCATTCTATACCAACTCCGGAAAACATCCCTGAATGGGACGAAAGCCAGGTAACGGATGCAGATGAGGAAATTGTAGTCGCGCATAATTGGGACGAATTGCGTCGATTTATGTGGGATTACGTCGGCATAGTTCGAAGTAACAAACGGCTCGAACGTGCTCGTCGCCGAGTTGATTTACTGCATAGGGAAATTAGTGAATTTTATGGCAACTTTCGGATTAATGGTGACCTCATTGAACTAAGGAATCTCGTGCAGGTCGCAGAATTGATTATTCGGTCCGCGCTAAAACGAAAAGAAAGCAGAGGACTCCATTATACCCTCGACTACCCTCAGCGGGACGATAAAACGCACCAGCACGAGACTATCCTTCGCGCTGGAGATTTTAGTTGAGAAGAAAGATCAAAATGACTCCCCAAGAACGTCTATTAAATTACAAACCGCCACCGAAATCCCTTGCGCAGCAAGTAGTTCTTATTACTGGTGCAAGCCGCGGCATAGGATCTGCTGTTAGCCGTGCTGTAGCGGCAGCTGGGGCAGAAATTGTAATTCTCGCGAGGAATGTCCACCTAATGGAGGAACTCGCGGGCGAAATTACGGCTAATGGTCTACCGGGCCCAGGCATTGTACCGATAAACCTAGAAGCGGCTAAGCTCGATGATTATGCACGAATTGCTGCTCTAATTAAGGAACGTTATGGTCACCTTAATGGACTTATTCTTAACGCCGGGATGCTTGGCCAGATGGCGCCGTTAGAAACATATGATCCGATAAGCTGGGCTCGCGTGTTTCAATTAAACGTTCACAGTCAGTTCCTACTGTTACAAGTAATGTTGCCTCTTCTTGATCTGAGTGCGAATGGGTCGATAATATTTACCGGCTCAGGAGTTGGACGAAAGGCGCGGGCTTTCTGGGGCGCGTATGCTGCTTCAAAATTCGCTACTGAAGGAATGATGCAAGTTTTAGCCGATGAACTCGCAGACCGAGGCCGGATCCGGGTGAATTCACTAAACCCTGGCCGTCTTCGGACACAGATGCGAGCCGAGGCATACCCCGCTGAAGATCCAACATCCTTGCGGCGACCGGAAGAAATCACAAATGGGTATCTATTTCTACTCGGCCCTGATAGCGCAGATGTTCACGGTGCCACCCTCGACGCGCAGCCAAAAAGATCAGGCGAAATTCGAGAATAGTGTGCGCTCGACTCGATGCTTTTAGAGATGTGCAACTACATTTAAAGGCCCCGAAATGCAAATATGCCGGTCGTAGACAAATTTATTAACGTAATACCGGCAGTCAGAGGCTAATCATCAATACCTTCGCATATAAAACATCCAGTATAAGCGAGTGTGCCGAGTGTACCTAAATATGTAAAATTAATTCTTAATCACGTATTTTTACATTAGGACATTGCTGCTATTGCGTTTTGAGCAGGTCTATTAGCATCGCCTCGTCCATAACTCGTAAACCCAAGGATGCTGCCTTATCAGCTTTTTTCCCCGCGTTCGAACCAACAATCACAATATCTGTATTCTGTGACACGCTATTAGTTACTTTCGCCCCACGTTCAGTAAGCGCCATACGTGCTTCATCGCGGGTCATCGATGCGAAGGTGCCCGTTAAGACGATCCGACGACCAGTTAATCTTGACTTAGTTGGTATCGGAGGCTCGACCTTGGGCCACCTAACACCACTCTCGAGAAGCCGCTGAATCATTTCAAGGTTTTTTTGCTGGCCAAAAAACGTCCGTATTGATGTTGAGACCACCGGGCCAACGTCTGGAACATCCAGTAATTGCTTTAAACTTGCCGCAACAATGTTATCTATAGATCCAAATGTGTCCGCGATACTCTTGGCCGTAGTCGCACCGATTTCTGGAATGCCGAGTGCGAATAAAAATCTTGCAAGTGTCGTTTGCTTACTCCGTTCAAGACTGGCGAGCAAATTCTCTGCCGATTTTTCTGCTAACCGATCTAACGATACAAGAGAATTTAAGTTCAAATGATACAAATCAGAAGGCTCAAGAACTAATTCAGTTCGGCACAACTGATCAATGATCTTGTTGCCGAGGCCATCTATATCCATTGCATGGCGAGATGCAAAATGGGTAATCGATAACATGCGTTGCAGCAGCGTTTGCTCTGGCACAGACGATGGCATAGTGAACGGCTTACTGTTATTAGGTCTCCTTTCGGGAACAACCCGAACAACCTCTGGTATAACATCTCCAGCACGCCTCACAACAACCGTATCGCCGACTCGAATATCTTTTCGTTTTATTTCATCTTCATTATGCAAGGTGGCATTCGTTATGGTAACCCCACCAACGAACACTGACTCTAGCCGTGCTACCGGCGTTAGCTGACCTGTGCGACCTAACTGAACGTCGATAGCTTTGACAACAGTGGTTGCTTCCTCCGGAGGAAATTTATAGGCTATCGCCCAGCGTGGCGCCTTTGCGACCTGCCCCAAGACTTCCTGACTCGAAAGGCTATTAACCTTGTATACCGCGCCGTCAATTTCATATTCAAGATTTTCTCTACGAGAAAGCAACCGCTTATAATAATCGCGACATTGATCTACCCCTTTCAAAAGTTCAGTTTCCCCTGATACCGGCATCCCGATCCCTTTTAGATAATCAAGCGCCTTAAGGTGTGTGGTTGGTGGCTTCGATCCTGCGAAGCTCCCGATCGCGTAACAATATATCGATAGCGGTCTCGCAGCAGTAATTTTAGGATCCAGTTGGCGCAAGCTGCCTGCAGCTGAGTTACGTGGATTAATGAAAAGCTTTTCACCGCGGGAAATTTGATCTGAATTAAGGCGTTCAAAATCAGTCTTTGTGATGAAAATCTCGCCACGGACCTCAAGTAGCGTAGGAGGATCCGCGCAATTTAGATGTAATGGAATCGACTCGATTGTACGTACATTAAGAGTCACATCTTCGCCAGTGGAACCATCACCCCGTGTTGCTGCGCGCGCGAGCACACCATCCTCGTATACCAAGCTAACCGCAAGACCGTCGAGCTTCGTCTCGGCAACATATTCAAGAGAAGTGCATTCTAATTTTTCTCGGGAACGTCGATCAAACTCAAGAAATTCACTTTCGTTAAAGGCATTATTCAATGACAACATTGGAGTTATATGTTTTATTTTATCGAAGACCGTACTTGCTTCGCCCCCAACGCGCTGAGTTGGTGACCTAGATGTAATCAAATGAGGGGATCTCTTTTCTAGAGCTTCAAGTTCTCGTATTAACCCGTCAAACTCAGAGTCCAGCAGAGTGGGCGCATCGAGCACGTAGTAACGGAAATTATGTCGTTCGATTTCTTCGCGGAGCTCGCGAACACGCCTTATTTCTTTCTCAGTGGGCATCATCAAATGCGGCAGCTAGCTGCCGCAACTTATCTATCCCATTATCGTCCAGACGCTTCTCTCGATCACCGTAAAGATCACCCGGTAATATTTCGGCGATCGTTCGTGCTCTGCTTAAAAATAACTCGAACGCCGAAGTGCCATCGATCACACTCGGAAGCTGAAGAAATACAGCGAGCCCTGGGGTAGTAAAGTTTTCAATACTTTTTAATTCAAAGTACCCCGGTTCCAACATGTTAGCGACGCTAAATAGCGGCGACTCTCGGGATAAACCATCTGTATTGTTGAAGTAATGGTAAATATCCATGGCGCCGAAGCGCAATCCTGCATTGTTCATCGACCGGACGATTGCCGGCCCTGTGAATGTGCTCTCGGCCGCAGCGCGGATGTAGAGGATTATGAGTTCCTTACCCAAGAATCGCTGAGAAACCGTTGTCTTGTTCTTCTCGGCGGTTCCCTTTGTTTCAAACAGCAGCTCTAACTGGTTATTGCCTCTTTTTCTTCCTCGTGGCCGCTTCATAGGGTCACTTTCTCGAGTAATTACCGGGAGCTCTACCGCCGAATCTTGGTCGTCAACATAGCATTCTCTTGGTTTGTCGATTTTCCCGAGTTGAGCACCCTCGCGTCGTCCTAAGACGTTGTTATTCGAGTTTGGTAAGCCTCTGTGGTCATCCGTTGCACGCGTTTTTCCCGAATCCCCAGGCTGCACGTGTTTCGATATATCTTTAGTACCTTTCCCCGCGCGAATTTTATTTCCGGTCCACAAATAAATACCGGCGACCATCAACGCACCAATAACTAATAGGAACGTATGCAATGAGAACAGCAAGTCATACATGCGCTTTTAGTTCCGTGGGGTAGATTCTCAATAAGCCGAGCCGTTCCTCACTTGATCGGGTGACAGTTCCACGCATCGATTTTATTTAACTTGCAGCCGCCATTTCAACCGCCTCTTCCATATTTACGGTTACCAGCCGCGACACTCCTGCTTCCTGCATGGTCACTCCAACGAGTTGCTCCGTAATCTCCATTGTTATTTTATTGTGAGTAACGCAGATAAATTGAATACGTTGGGACATTGTTTGCAACAATCTCGCGAGGCGCACTACGTTCGCATCATCGAGGGGCGCGTCAACCTCATCTAACAAACAAAATGGAGCCGGATTAAGTTCAAACAACGAAAATACGAATGCTAAAGCTGTGAGCGCCTTCTCTCCACCCGATAATAAATGGATATTACTGTTGCGTTTCCCAGGAGGTTGAGCCATTACTGCCACGCCAGTCTCTAGCAAATCATCTCCAGTCAACTCTAGATAAGCATGCCCGCCCCCAAACAATGTTGGAAACATTGTTTGCATTCCTATGTTGATTTTATCGAAGGTCTCTTTAAAGCGAGTTCTAGTTTCACGATCGATCTTACGCATGGCGTTGTCTAAGGTTTCTAAGGCTTGAGTGAGATCTGAATTTTGTTGATCTAAGTACTCTTTACGCTCAGACAATTGTGAAAACTCGTCGATGGCCGCGAGATTAATTGGTCCTAGGCGGTTGATTCGGTTTCGGATACGTTCTACACGATCTTGCCATTCTGAATCTTCTGCGTCTTCATCGACGCCATCAAGGGCCGCCTCAAGTGTAAAGTCAGTTTGCTCCAGTCGGGATTCTAATTCTTGAAGACGAACTTCTATAGCCCGCTGTTCCAACCGTGCTTGCTCGTGTGTTTCACGCCGTTCTTCGACCACACGTTCCGCTCGAAGTCGATCTTCGTCGTGCTCCTTTATCGCTTCTTCAAATGTAACCAAGGTCTTACGCGCTTCAGTTAGTGCATCTTCGGTCTCAAGCCTTAATGTAAGCGCGGTCTCTAACTGTCCACGGAGTTCGACCTGTGGCTGCTCGGCGGAAACTATTGCTAACTCAAGCTCTGCGCTACGTTTTAGCAGATCATCGTGCTGCACCTGATTACGAGACACCGTTAGATTCAGGGAGCTTTGACGTGATCGGATGCTCTCTACTTTTAATGCAATTTCATGCCGTGTCTCCCGCGCCGCTCGCCAGCTCGACCGTGTTTCATCAAGTTGTTGCTGCATTTCAGTGCGCGAATGAAGCAAGACGTCTTTTGTTGCCTCAAACCCGCTTAGTTTTTCACGCATACTTTGTAAGCTTGACTCTGACATTGCGACAGCAGATTCGCCACCATTAAATTGATCTTCCAGCATATCTACTTCATTCTTAATCGCTATCGCGCGTTCCCGTTGATGCTCTAACGCAGATTCTATTCGAGGCAATTCCGCTTTAAGCTCGGTTACCTCTGCCGAGCTTTCTCGCAGCTTCTCACTAATATCCATTTCCCGCTCTTCGCAATCGTTCGTGTCACGCTGTGCGATTTCGAAGTTATCTTGTGCCACATCAATTTCCTGGCGCAGGATCGATAGCGCCTCCCCGAGCTCCTCAATACGTCGGGCGCGTTCTAGAACACTTTCTTGTTCGCCCAGTCTCCCACTTATCTGCACCCAATTTGCGCCGAACCAATATCCCTCGCGAGTTATCACAGACTCGTGGGCATCAAGATCATTTCGGAGAGCCTGGGCTTCCGCTATTGAGCCTGCGACATAGACTCCGGCGAGCAAGTATTGCATGCCCCATTTAGAACGAACCTTGTCGGAAAGTTTCTGGCGTGGATCTACGGCGCCAGTAGCTTCTGCAATGTCTGCGTCAACGAAAGTTGCGGAAATTGCTGGGATTTTTGCATTATCAGCCGCTGATACTCGTCCGATACTTCCTTTCTGACAAACAGCACTTAGGGGGACTCTAAGTGCCATTTCAACTGCCAACTCCCAGCCACGATCGATATCAATTTCATCCGCCAAAAAGCGAGTGTCGCCTAGCTCAATCTCTTTTAACCAAGATTGGAAATCATTCTGGTCTTGGCCTAACGCAGCCTCCTGTAGGGAGGTCAGGGCGCCCTGCTTCCCGTGCAATGCCTCAAGTTTAGTACGAAATTCGTGTAATTCATCTCCGTAGTGATAGATGCGATTTCGTGCATCTTGCAATTCGCTCTTGACCGAATCCTGTTTGAGTAGTAATTCGTCATGCGTATGCTCGGCCACTCGGAGTTCCTGCCGTAATTGCGCAGCACTATCTTCAAGTTCTACTGTATTTACCTGTTGTTGCTCTGCAGATAAGTCTTTCACCTTTGTCCGAGCATCGGAGATCCCTTCGCGCAAATGTTCAAGCCGGATCTGTTCGGCATGTTCGAGGCGTGTCGCTTCCGCACGGTCGGAATTAAAGCCGTCCCATTTAACTTGCCAATCCTCCGCCCTCACCTCGGCTTCTTCAAGAAGTCGAGTCGTTTGTTCCGCAGATCGATTATGTCCGTCAAGTTCTGGCTCCAGGCGCGCAAGATCCTCATCTATAGAAGTTATGCTAGCGCGATCAGTTCTTAGCAATTGACTGATCTCATCAAGACTGGAGTGAGTTCGCTGAAGATCATCAGTTAATGAGGTCTTTCGTTCATCAGAATGCACTAGTGCTTGTTCCAATCGGGAAATCTCAGCACTTTTCGCGTAGAAATCACTTTGAATTTTGTTAAACCCATCTACGGCAGAAGTTTGTTGATCGCGCTTCTCTCCTTGAAGTGCTTCGATACTGCGCAGACTAGCTAACGCTGCTTCCACATTATTCCCAAGCTCGGTAGTCGTCTGTATGTGTTCCGTAAATCCCTTTTTTATAGACCGCCAACGGAGAGCGATTAATTGAGCTTCGGTAAGTCTTTCTTCAAGTTTAAGCGTTTGGTATCTCTCAGCAGCTTTGGCTTGACGTTGAAGGTGTGCCAGCTGCTTATCGATTTCTTCCCGAATGTCTTCGAGGCGATCTAAATTTTCTTTCGTATGTCGAATCCGATTTTCCGTTTCCCGTCGCCGCTCTTTGTATTTAGATATCCCAGCAGCCTCTTCTAAAAATCCGCGTAATTCTTCCGGCTTCGCCTCAACTACACGAGAAATCATCCCTTGTTCGATGACAGAGTAACCACCTCGCGACCCAAGGCCTGTTCCCAGGAAAACACTAGTGACATCCTTCCGCCGACAACGTGTCCCATTCAGTTGATAGCTGGAAACACCATCGCGGCCAATTGAACGCTTTATTGAAATTTCGCCGTACCCAGCGTACTCCCCACCCAATGCACCGTCGGAGTTATCAAATACGAGCTCAACCGAAGCTGCGCCAACAGGTTTGCGGGAATTTGATCCATTGAAAATAACGTCAGCCATGGTGTCGCCCCGCAAGTGCTTAGCAGACGACTCGCCCATAACCCACATTAGGGCGTCAATAATGTTCGATTTCCCACACCCATTAGGACCTACTACAGCCGTAAGATTGCCCGGCAGCGTCAAAGTAGTTGGATCAACGAATGATTTAAAACCGGCAAGTTTGATTTTTACAATTCGCATAAGAAAGGAAGCATACCTTATGGCAAAGTCACTTCACAGTGATATAATCAACGTTAATAAAATATTTTAATATATTGATAATAATATATAAAATTTTTTAATCTTCTAAATAACACCGAGCAAAAACCGATCGGCATAAATGACCCAAATTGTATTCCCCCAGGCTCTTGAACTCCTTTTAGAACTAGTTCCTGTACGCGACTACTGAATTGATTAGGCAACCCTTGTTCAGAAAAGTTATCCTTAACTACCGAGATTTGCTACACACAAAGATGCGCCTAACGTGACAAACCAATCAACCAAAAACCTAGACATTTTCCCTAACCCTAAACCAGAGCGTGATTATACGATTCATATCGAGCTACCGGAGTTTACTTGTTTGTGTCCTTTGACTGGCCAGCCAGATTTTGCACATATAGTGCTCGATTACATCCCGCAGGCTAGCTGTATCGAACTCAAATCCTTAAAGCTTTACATCTGGTCCTTTCGAGACGAGGGTGGTTTCCATGAGGCATTAACAAACCAAATTTTAGATGACATTATCGAAGCCTGTAGCCCGCGATTCGCGAGGGTAACGGCGAAGTTCAACGTGCGGGGTGGGACATATCCGACTATCGTGGCAGAGCACTCCGCGCCTGGTTGGAAAGCACCTTCGCCGACTAAATTAGCGTGATCCCGAGAACTACAAGTACCGATAGCTATTTCGCGGGCGTCGGTTATTTCTGGCTAGGATTAGCGTTAATTCGCAGACCGCATATTCGAACATATGTAATTGTGCCGTTGGTGATCAACATCACTCTATTTACAGGTGGATTGTTCTTTTTTGCATGGGGCATCAATCATATTCTAGATAATTTGTTGCCCGAATGGTTATGGTGGCTACGCTACTTACTATGGCCCTTTCTCGCTGCGGCTTCTCTAATAATCGTGTTTTATAGCTTTAGTATAGTAGCAAATCTCATAGCCAGCCCGTTTAATGGTTTGCTCTCGGAAGCAGTTGAACGGCACCTGACCGGGGAAACTGAGAAAGTTCCATTAAGTTGGACTACTTTATACAGTGAGATATTTCGCACAGTCGGTGGCGAGCTCCGCAAATTGCTCTATTTCGCATTGTGGGCACTTCCCTGTTTAGTTTTATTTTTGATACCTGGGATCAATATAATCGCTGTCCCGTTATGGTTCCTGTTTGGGGCCTGGATGATGGCGATCGAATATATAGATTGTCCACTTGGTAATCATGGCCTACCCTTCCCCGCTGTTAAACAACAGCTGCACGCGCAGCGCAAGCTCGCGTTCGGTTTCGGAACAGCGGTTATGCTGATGACGATGATTCCAATCGTTAACTTTCTCGTTATGCCAGCTAGTGTTGCAGCCGCAACCGCGCTTTACCTTGACAGACTCGCACCAAATCTAAACCGATAAACCGATTATTATAGTGTCTATCGACTGCTCGCCCTCCAACTATATCGGGCGCTTCGCGCCATCGCCCACCGGGCCATTACATTTTGGATCCGTGGTCGCAGCAGTCGCGAGCTATTTGCAGGCTCGCAGTCGAGGAGGTCGCTGGATAGTTCGGATTGAAGATATAGATCCACCACGGGAACAACCTGGCGCTAGCAGCGCTATCTTAAAAACCCTAGATAAATTAGGTTTAGAATGGGATGGTGAGGTGCGTTATCAAAGTCGTATGAGCACTACTTACGATGATGCGCTTGAGCAACTCCGATCGAAAAATATGACATTTGCGTGTACTTGTTCACGGAAACAACTTGTCGACGGGCGTTACCCGGGAACCTGCCGCAATGCTATCACTCATGATGTAATTGCTAGAAGTATCAGAGTTAAAGTGGACGACAACGAGATTGCTTTTGAGGACTTGCTCCAAGGATATTTTTGTCAAAACCTTGAGCAAACTATAGGAGACTACATTGTCAAGCGCACGGATGGTCTTTATGCCTATCATTTAGCCGTGGTTGTTGACGACGCAGCAGAAGGTATTAATGAAGTCGTGCGTGGGGTTGACCTTTTGGATTCCACTCCTCGCCAAATTTACCTACAAAAGCTTTTAGGGCTAACGACACCGAGTTACGCCCACATACCATTAGTATTAAATCAATCTGGCATGAAATTAAGCAAGCAAACTGCGGCTTCTGCAATCGATCTGACTTCGAGTTGTCGGGTCCTAGTTCGCGCACTTGAATTTCTCCAACAAGCTCCCCCACCCTCATTACATCAGCAGACACAAAATGAGATCATCGAGTGGGCGACCACAAACTGGAATATCACATCTGTCGGCAGAACTTCCCGAGCATGCTCAATCTAGAGGGCATGAAAGGTTGAAAGGATTTCTTCTAATTCCGTATAAGTATTTGATACCTTGAACTCTGGATAATCCTCAGTAACAGTAACTGGAGGCTGAAACAATACACCAAAGTCTGCTTCCTGAAGCATAGAGATGTCATTATAGGAATCGCCGGCGGCGGCCACCTTATAGTTCATCGATTTAAATGCTTTTACGGCGGCTCGTTTTGGATCCGCTTGCCGAAGGCGATATCCAACGATACGTCCCTCGTTATCCACATCAAGCCTATGGCACAGGATCACCGGGTCACCGAGTTTGCGTATGAGTGGCCCGGACAACTCATAAAAGGTGTCAGATAATATTACAACCTGAAACTGCGTGCGCAACCATGATAAAAATACAGCGGCACCGTTAAGCGGTACAAGTGAGTCTGCAGCAACCTGAATGTCTCTAAAACGTAGATCGTGCTTCCTCATTAAATCGATCCGGTACTTCATCAGATCATCGTAATTTTTTATATCGCGGGTTGTCACTTTCAACTCGTCAATTCCAGTTCTCTCAGATAAGCCGATCCAAATCTCGGGCACGAGCACACCTTCGAAGTCCAAACACACTATATTCATATTTGTATTTAATTTTGGTTGAACGTTGTTTAGCTAAAGCATTACAGCGGGAAGACGGTGGGGAGCATTGGATTGATTCTGTGCTTGCACTCTTGAATACCGAAAGCGCTAAGATCCGTCATTCAACCGCGAGCGATCCCATAGAACTTCCTCCCCTTCGTTCTCCCGTGCCAAGGTTCGCGCAATAACGAACAAGAGATCTGAAAGGCGGTTTAAGTATTTCAACAACTCAGTATTTAATTGCTCGCCACTTGAAAGCTCGACCATTGCACGTTCGGCACGTCGACAGACCGTGCGAGCATGGTGACATATCGCTGCGGAGCGATTTCCACCCGGAAGAACAAACTCCTTGAGTGGAGGAAGTTCGTTGTTGCAATCATCAATCGCAGTTTCTAGCCTGGCCACTGCAGATGCTGGCAATAAGGTCGACCCAGGGATTGCAATTTCCCCACCCAGATCGAAGAGATCGTGCTGCACAGCCAATAGAAGATCGCGGAGTTGTTGTCGGAGCTTTTCTGAAATTAATACTCCGATTACAGAATTAAGTTCATCAACATCACCCATCGCATGCACACGTGCAGCCGTCTTTGGTATACGCTCCCCATCCCCCAAGCCGGTCGTGCCAGCATCACCAGTCCGGGTGTAAATCTTCGACAGGCGGTGTCCCATAATTTAGTAAGCTTCTATACCTATGCTTGATCGAATGTAATCCTACGAGACGAACCTGTCAAAGTTGCATTCTTGCAAAAATAAACCTAATCAACCTAATCAACCTATGAAGATCTCAATATGGATAGTCAGGTAAA